>NZ_RAWL01000688.1:0-2596 GCF_003668885.1 Corallococcus sp. AB049A
GGCAGGGGCGAGGGACGCCCCTGGAGGAAGGCGTCGTAGAGCTGGCCCAGCTCCTGGACGAACAGGGCGATGGACAGCGTGTCGCTGACGATGTGGTGGATGCAGCCCAGGAGCAGGTGCACCTGCGTGTCCACGCGCACGAGCGTGGTGCGCAGCACGGGGCCATGAACCAGGTCGAACGGCTGCGCGGCGTCCTCGCGGGCGAGGCGCAGGGCCTCGGGTTCGCGGGTCTCCATGGGGCCACGGAGTTCCACGCGGGTGAGCGGGACGTGCATCCGCGCGTGGAAGCGCTGCACGGGGCGGCCGTCCACGGCGTCGTAGGTGGTGCGCAGCGCTTCGTGGCGCTGGACGATCTCCTGGATGCCGCGCTCCAGGACGTCGGCGTTCACGTCGCCTTCCAGGCGCAGGACGAACGGGATGTTGTACGCGGACAGGCCGGGCCGGTGCTGCTCCAGGCGCCAGACGCGCTCCTGCACGAAGGACAGGGGCAGCTCACCGGTGCGCGCGAGCGGCACCAGGGGCAGCTCCACGGAGACGGAGGCTTGCGGCGCCTGAAGCAGCAGGGGGGCCAGGCGCTCCGCGATGCCCGCGACGGTGGGCGCTTCGAAGAGCGCGGCGAGCGGGAGGTTCACGCCGAAGGCGTCGCGCACCTGGTTGAGGAGCTGCGCGGCCGTCAGCGAGTTGCCGCCGATCTCCAGGAAGTCGTCGTTGCGGCCGACGAACTCCAGGCCCAGGCGCTCACGCCACAGCGCGGCCACGCGTTCCTCCACCTCACCGCGAGGTGCGTCCTCGCGGACGGTTCGCGAGGGCGCGGAGGCTGAGGTCTCAAGCGCGTCATGTGAGGGCGCATGGACTGCGGCCTCCAACACGTCATGCGAAGGTCCTTCGGAAGTCGAGTCCTGCGTCATCGTCGCTACCCGGCCCGCCCCCCGAAGCTGCATGGCTCCCGACTGCCCGTTGGTGCCTCCGAATGCGCCAGTGGGCGCCGGACGAGAGGCCTCGGCGGTATTCGTGGTGGGGAGGGCAGGGGCCTGCGCCTTGGGCTCCACCCAGACGGTCTTCTCCTGGAAGACGTACGTGGGCAGGTGCAGCCGCAGGCGCTGCTCGTGCGCGTAGAACGCGCTCCAGTCCACGGCCACGCCGGCGGCCCACAGCTCGCCCACGGCCTGGAGCCAGCCCATCTGCTCCGTCGTCGTCCCACCCATGCGCAGCGACGCGAGCCCACGCACTCGCGGCGCCCCGGGCTCCACCGCCATCAGGTTCGCGCGCACCAGCGGCGTCACGTCCTGACCGGGGCCCACCTCCAACATCACCGCGCAGCCTTCCTCCTGCAGTGTCCCCACCGCGCGGGTGAAGTGCACAGGCCTGCGCATCTGCTCCGTCCAGTAGCGCGGATCCGCGAGCTGTCCCGGCTGCGTCACCGTCCCCGTGAGGCTGGACACGTAGCGCACCGTGGGCTCCGGCCAGCGCAGCGTGCCCACCACGCGCGCCAGCTCCTGCATCACCGGCTCCACGTCCACCGAGTGGAACGCGTGCGGCGCGGGCATGCGCACCGCTCCGGCCTTCTGGGCCTTCAGCTCCGCTTCCAGCCGCGCCACTTCGTCCACCGGACCGGACACCACGCAGCGATCCGGCGCGTTCACTGCCGCCAATTCCAGGCGGCCGGACAGCAGGGACTGGACGCGCTCCACGGGCAGCGCCACCGCGAGCATCGCGCCCGGCGGCATGCGGCGCATCAGCTCCCCGCGCGCCACCGTGAGGCGCATCGCGTCCTCCAGCGACAGCGCGCCCGCGACGCACGCCGCCGCGTACTCGCCGAAGCTGTGGCCCATCACCGCGTACGGCGTGACGCCCAGGTCCGTCCACAGCCGCGCCAGCGACACCTGCACGCTGAACAGCGCGGGCAGCGCCACGCGTGTGTCCGCGAGACTTGCCTGGGCCTCGTCTTCCGAACCCGCCGAAGGCGACAGCAGGGCCGACACCCGTTCCCGCAGCGGCGCGTCCAGCAACGCGAGGCACGCGTCCAGATGCTCGCGGAACCGGGGCGATGCCTCCGCCAGCTCGCGTCCCATCGAGACCCGCTGCGCGCCCTGGCCGGAGAACACGAACGCCACGCGCGGCGCGCGCTTCCCGGTCTTCACCGTCGCCACTGGCTTGCGCAGCTGCCGCGCCAGGTCCTCCGCGTCCTTCGCCACCACCGCGTGGCGGTACTCGAACATCCTGCGGCCCACGGCGTGCGTGAACGCCAGGTCCGCCAGCGCCCGCGCATCCACGCCCTCCGCCACGTGCGCGTCGAGCTGCCGCGCCGCCGCCTCCAGTGCCTCCGGCGAACGCGCGGACAGCACGACGAGCTGGTGGGACCGCGTGGTGGAACCACTCTGCCGCATGGGGGCTTCCTCGAGGATGGCGTGGGCATTGGTGCCACCAATGCCGAAGGAGCTGACCGCGGCGAAGCGAGGCGTCTCGCTCCGAGGCCACGACCGCAAGGTGGTGTTGACGAAGAACGGCCCCGCGTCGAAGTCGATCTGCGGGTTGGGCCGCTCGAAGTGGAGGCTGGGAGGAATCTCCCCGTGGTGCAGCGACAGCGCGGCCTTCA
>NZ_RAWL01000689.1:0-2583 GCF_003668885.1 Corallococcus sp. AB049A
ACCCGGGGCTGGGGCTATTCAAATCCCTTGCCAGGGTTTCGCGGGGCTTTCCGGGAGCAGCCGGGCAGGCGGCCGGGGCGGGGGGCTTGCGCGTCCGGAAACGAAATTGACGGGAAGGGGTGGGTCGCGGAGATTGGCCCCGCCAGCCCCTCCCCGACGAGCGCCCATTGCATCAATTCCCCAAAGATATCGGGTGGATAGAGGTCATCTGCGGTTCGATGTTCTCCGGCAAGACGGAGGAGTTGATCCGCCGCGTCAAGCGCGCGCTGTACGGCCGGCAGAAGGTGCGCGTGTTCAAGCCGCGCATCGACACCCGCTATGACGACACGCAGGTGGTCAGCCACAGCCAGTTGAAATTGACGTCCCTGCCTATCGAAAGGGCTGAAGAAATTTTCCGGCACCTGGCCCCCGACACGCAGGTGGTGGGCATCGACGAGGTTCAATTCCTGGGCGGAGAAGTGGTGCAGGTGTGCGAGGCGCTCGCCCAGAAGGGCCTGCGCGTCATCTGCGCGGGCCTGGATCAGGACTACCAGGGGCGCCCCTTCGAACCGATGCCGCAGCTGATGGCGGTGGCGGAGTACGTGACGAAGGAGCTGGCCATCTGCGCGGTGTGCGGGAACCCGGCCAACCGTTCGCAGCGCATCATTGGCAGCGGGGAGCGGGTGGTGGTGGGCGCGGCGGGGGCCTACGAGCCGCGCTGCCGCAAGTGTCACGTGGCGGAACCCGCGGAGGCGAGCCCTCCGCAGACGCTGAAGCTGTTCGACTGAAAAAGCAGAAGCCGCCCCAGGCCTGAGCGGGAGCCCCTTGCGATGCGCGACACCCTCTACGCGAACGTGCCCTTCAAGCTGAACGAGATGGCCCACCACTACGGGCCCAACGTTCACCTGGTGGGCAATCCGTTTCTCCTCTCACAGCTGGCCACGCTGTGCGCCAAGGGCACGCTGCAGCCGCAGATCAACCGGCTGGTGGAGCAGCTCTACGCGGACCTGGTGAAGACGGTCATCAACGCGGAGTTCCCGCGCAAGATGGTCACCATTCCCACGCGCATGATCGACTCGACGCCGCTGGGCATCTACCAGGGCGAGGTGGTGGATCCGCAGCTGCGCGTGGTGACGGTGAACATCGCGCGGGCGGGCACGCTGCCGTCGCAGGTGACGTATGACCTGCTCAACTTCACGGTGGATCCGTCCCTGGTGCGCCAGGACCACATCATCATGAGCCGGATGATCGACGCGGCCCAGGCGGTGGTGGGCTCGGAGATTGGCGGCGCGAAGATTGGCGGGGACGTGGACGACGCGTTCGTGCTGTTCCCGGACCCCATGGGGGCCACGGGCGGCAGCCTGTCCACGGCCATCACCCTGTACAAGACGAAGGTGCCCGGGCACGCCCGGCGCATCATCACGCTCAACCTCATCGTCACGCCGGAGTACCTGCGCCGGATGACGACGGAGCACCCGGACGTCATCATCTACGCGCTCCGGTTGGACCGAGGCCTGTCCCCACCGGAGGTGTTCGGCACCGCGCCGGGGCTGCTCTGGGACAAGGAGCGGGGCCTGGATGACCGGCAGTACATCGTCCCCGGCGGCGGCGGCTTCGGGGAGATCATGAACAACGCCTACGTGTAGAGGGAGCACCCGGTGACGACGTTCCACGAGAAGGATGTCGGCGTCCTCATCTCCGAGGAGGCCGTGCAGGCGCGCGTGAAGGAGCTGGGCGCGCAGATTACCCGCGACTACCAGGGCAAGGAGCTGACGCTCGTCTGCGTGCTCAAGGGCTCCGTGTTCTTCGCCATCGACCTGGCGCGGGCCATCGACCTGCCGCTGACGCTCGAGTTCCTGGGCGTGTCCAGCTACCACGGCGGCACGGAGTCCACGGGCGAGGTGCGCATCACCACGGACGTGTCCAAGCCGATGGCGGGCAAGCACCTGCTCATCATCGAGGACATCATCGACACGGGGCTCACCATGAGCTTCCTGCTGGAGAACCTCCAGGCGCGCCACCCGGCGTCCGTGAAGATCTGCTCGCTCCTGGAGAAGCCCGCGCGGGCCAAGACGAAGGTCCACATCGACTACAAGGGCTTCGTCATCGAGGACAAGTTCGTCGTCGGGTACGGCCTGGACTACGGCGAGAAGTACCGGAACGTGCCGTTCATCGGCATCTGGAAGCACACTTAAAGAAACGCCTGATGGGCCCGGGTGCCCCTCCCTCCGGGGTGGGGGCCTCGGGACTTCCGCATGCACAGCCTCCCCTGGGACCTGGAGGAGGCTTGAACATGCGCGACGGAAACACAAAGGCCAGCCGGACGGCGGCCGCGGGCGGCGAGGCGATCCAGAAGTACCTGGCGGAGGCCGTCGGCACGTTCGTGCTGGTGCTCGGCGGGGTGGGGGCGGCGGTGCTGGCGGGCGACCGCATCGGCTTCCTGGGCGTGGCCTTCGCGTTCGGGCTGTCGCTCCTGGCCATGGTCTACACGGTGGGCCCCATCTCCGGCTGCCACGTGAACCCGGCCGTGACGGTGGGCCTGCTGATGGCGGGCAAGTTCGACAAGCGGCATCTGGCTGGCTACGTCGTCGCGCAGTGCGTGGG
>NZ_RAWL01000068.1:0-26849 GCF_003668885.1 Corallococcus sp. AB049A
CTGTACGCCGGCATGGTCGAACTGGGCCTGCTCACCGCCACCCGCCCTCCCGGCGTGGGCGGACAGCAGCTCCCCCTCACCGTGCACGCCGTGGCCAGCGCCTACCTCATGGCCGCCAACCTGAGCGCCTATGGCTACCTGGGCCTCACGCTCGGCGCAGCGCACCTGCTGGAGGTCTTCGGCACGCCCTTCCTGCACGAGACGTTCATGGCCCGGATGTACCGGGGTGAATGGACCGGCACCATGGCCCTCACCGAGCCCCAGGCCGGCAGCAGCCTCGCGGACGTGAAGACGCGCGCCACGCCCGCGCCGGATGGCACGTACCGCCTCCAGGGCTCCAAAATCTTCATCAGCGGCGGCGACCAGGACTTCACCGACAACGTCGTGCACCTCACCCTCGCCCGCATCGAGGGCGCGGAGGGCGGCACGCGCGGCGTGTCCCTCTTCGCCGTTCCCGCGAAACGGCCCCAGGGCGACACCTTCGTCCCCAACGACGTCCAGGTGGCCGGCGTCATCCACAAGATTGGCTGGAAGGGCCTGCCCAGCCTCGTGCTCAACTTCGGCGAAGCCAATGACTGTCACGGCTGGCTCGTGGGCCAGCCCGGACGCGGGCTCGCGTGCATGTTCCAGATGATGAACGAGGCGCGCATCATGGTGGGCCTCAACGGCGTGTCCACCGCCGCCGTCGCCTACCAGGAATCACTCACCTACGCGCGCGAGCGTCCCCAGGGCCGCCCCGCCGGCATCCGCGACAGCACGCGCGCCCAGTCCCCCATCATCGAACACGCGGACGTGCGCCGCATGCTGCTGCGCCAGAAGGCCATCGTGGAGGGCGGCCTCGCGCTGCTGCTCACCACCTCCACGCAGGCGGACCTCTCCCACCACGCCCCGGAAGAGGCCACGCGCAAGCGCGCGCAGCTGCTGCTGGACCTGCTCACGCCCATCGCCAAGACGTTCCCCGCGGAGAAGGGCTTCGAAGCCAACGCGCTCGCGCTCCAGATTCACGGCGGCTACGGCTACTCCAGTGAGTACCTCCCCGAAGCGTGGCTGCGCGACCAGAAGCTCAACAGCATCCACGAGGGCACCACCGGCATCCAGGGCCTGGACCTGCTCGGGCGCAAGGCGGTGGCGGAGGGCGGCGCCGCGCTCCAGGCGCTGGACGAAGAGGTGCGCGCCACCACCGCCCGCGCCCGCGCCGCCGGGGTGGAGCCCGCGTGGAGCGACGCATTGGAGGACGCGCTCCAGCAGGCCGCGTCCCTCACCCTGGAGCTGGGCGCGCGCGGCATGGCCGGCGAAGTGGACGTGATGCTCCGCCACAGCACGGACTTCCTGGAGCTCTTCAGCGTGGTGGCCGTGGCGTGGCGCTGGCTCGCGCAGGCCGCCGCCGCGAAGGAGGGGCTGAAGCGCGCGCCCTCACCGGAGGACGCCGCCTTCTACGAGGGCAAGCTCGCCGCCGCGCAGTACTGGTTCGCGGTGGAGGTGCCGCGCGTGCCGCTGCTCGCCCACCTGTGCCGCACGGGCGAGGACTCCTACGCGCGCATGCGCCCGGACTGGTTCTGACATGTCCGTCTCCTTCCACCTGTGCCAGCCTGGCGGAGGCGCGTCCTGCGGCGCCTGCTGCGGCCTCTACAACTTCAAGGACCACTCGCGCGCGGCGCTGACCCGGCGGCTGGAGACGCAGACGGAGCGGCTGTCCCGCACGCCCCACACGCCCGAGGCCTACGCCGACGCCGCGCGAGAGCTCACCGGGAACCGGGGCGCCCCCGCGCTCTTCCCCATCGTGCGGGTGTGTCCCCTGCTGGGCTTCCTGGACGCGGAGCACCAGCGCGTGGGCTGCCTGGGCCACCCCCTGGTGACGGGCGGCACGGACCTGCGCGACTGCGGCGTGTACCGCGCCACCACCTGCGAGACGTTCACCTGTCCGTCCTTCGGCTGGCTCACGGACGCGCAGGCGCGGCTGGTCCAGGCCGCGTGCGCGGACTGGTACCTCTACGGGCTGGTCATCACCGACGTGGAGTTCGTGCGCGGCTGCCTCAAGCTGCTGGAATGGGAGCTGGGAGGCCCCGCGTCGCCGGACGTCCTGCGCGAGCGGCCGGAGTCCCTCGCCGCCGTGCGCCGCCTCTTCGCCCTCAAGGAGATGGCCCCCGGCCGCGACGGGCAGGCCACCGTGTTCGGCCGCTTCACCCATGACACGGAAGGCGAGCCCACCCCGCGCACGCTCGACTACGCGGCGCTGGGCACGCGCGCCGCACCGGAGGACGACGTGGTGCTCTGCCTGGGCTACACGCCCGCGACCGCGCAGGAGCTCGCCGCCGCGAGGCAGCGGGTGCGCGACCACGTGCGCGCCGTGGCGGCCACGTTCCCCGCTTGAGCCTCCGCCATCCAGAAGCCAACACCCTTCCGGCGGCGGGACGCTTGCAACGGCAGGGGGTCATCCGCAGGTTCGCCTGCGGGAGGGTTGGCGGATGGGTGGACGGTGGATGTGGTTGGGGATGGTGGGGCTGTGCTCGCTCGCTTCCGGCTGTCAGGAGCATGACACCGCGGACGCGGTGCCGCCGGCACCGGCGACGATGCAGTCCCGCGACTCCGCGAGCGGCGGGCTGACGGTGCCGGCCACGCCCGCGCTGGCGCAGGGCACGGTGGACAACACCCGGTCCCCAGGAGGCGACGCGCGGCCCACGGCGAACGCGCAGGTGCCCGCGGACACGGCCCCGCCGCCGGGTGCCCGGCCGCTGCCGGGCCCCCGGGTGAACGAGCCCGCGCAGGCAACGACGGCGCAGGCCCCCGCGAACGCTCCGGCCCGTCAGGGCACGGCGGCACCGAACCCGAACGCGAATGTTCAACAGCAGCAGCAGGCCCGGGCCAACCCGGAGGGCACGCCCGCGACGCAGTCGCCCGCCGAGGGCCGGGTGATGATTGGCGCCCAGGCCGTGCAGGCCAGCGACGACGAGGCCTGGTACGAGGGCGCGGCCAAGGCGGCGCAGGCGGCGGTGACGGACACCTCCGCCAACCGGCCGCTGGAGCAGGTCGTCATCGCGTCCAGCACGGTGAGCGGCCGGGTGGCGCGCGTCGGAAAGAACACCCTGCACGTGCGCGACGGCGAGGGCACCGTCTACGAGCTCCAGCTGGACCAGCGCAGCCGGGGCCTCCGCCAGGGCCAGCGCGTGCCCCTCAAGGAGCTGCAGGAAGGCACGCCGGTGCGCGCGCAGTTCGTCCTCATGGGCGGCCGCACCGTCGCGCGCGACGTGCAGGTGCGGCGCTAGCCTCGCGGCACCTCCGATGCCTGAAACGACGACACCCGGGAAGCCATGGTGGCTCCCCGGGTGCCTGTCTTCGTCCCGCGCTCCCTTCACGCGAAGGGAGCCGGGATGGCTGCGGATGCGACTACCAGACCGCCTTGAGCGTCACGCCCGAGTAGGCGCTGTAGCCGCGGATCTTCACGTAGTACTTGCCCGCGGTCGTCTTGGTGATGGCGCACGACTCGTTGTTGCCGGACAGGTACGGACGGCAGTCGTACACGGTGGTCGTCGGCGAGGAGCCGAACTTCACGAACAGGTCCGCGTCACCCGTGCCACCGGAGGTGGTGATGGTGACCTTCTTGTTCGCCGGCACGTCCACGGTGATCCACTCGCTGGTGAACGAGCCGGAGGCGCCGGAGATGCCCGTCACCGGCACGTTGTTCTGCAGCACGTTGCCGCCGCCGGTGCCCGTGGTGAAGCTGCCCGTCAGCGTCACGCCGGAGTAGGCGGAGTAGGCGTTCAGCATCACGTAGTACGTGCCCGCCTGGACGTTGGTGATGGTGCACGTCTCCGCGTTGCCGCTGGCGTACGGACGGCAGTCGTAGGTGGACGCGTCCGGGGCCTCACCGAAGCGCACGTACAGGTCCACGTCACCCGTGCCGCCCGCCGTGGTGAACTTCAGGTTCGTGGCGCCCGCGGGGACGACCAGCGAGTAGTACTTCTTGCTGCCCGTGGCGCCGGACAGGTTCGTCACCGGCGTGCCGTTGGTGATGGGGGTGGAGGTCGGGGGCGGAACCGTCACGCCCACGCCCACCGCTTCCCAGGCCGCCTTCACCGCGTCCTGGTCCGCCTGGCTGTAGCCCAGCGCCGCCGCCGCCTGGATGGTCCAGGCCTTGGCCTGCACGTACGTCGTGCTCGCGGTGTAGAGGTTGGTGTTGGCGTAGTACCAGATCTGACCGGCCTTCTGGACGCCGATGGCCGGCACGACGATGGTGCTCTTGCCGCGCGGGTGCGTGCCACCCTTGGAGAGCAGCGCGAACGCCAGGTTCGGGATGCCGGACGTGTAGTGCACGTCCTGGCCGGAGTAGTCCGGCGCCCAGTCGAGCGACGCGCCGTCCTTGGCCGGGTCGTCCATGTAGCGGAGCGCGTCGTTCGCCGTGCCCGGCGTCCAGACGTCCTCGCCCACCATCCAGACGTCCGCCGCGGTGCTCCAGTTCTTCGACGCGCTCTCGCAGAAGGCGCCGAAGGTGTCGGACATGGCCTCGTTGAGGCCGCCGGACTGGCCGGAGTACGTGAGGTTGGACTCGTACTCCGTCACCGCGTGGGTCAGCTCGTGGACCGTGACGTCCGCGTCCTTGCCCAGCTCGATGGAGTTCACGCCGTCGCCGTCGCCGTACACCATCTGGGTGCCGTCCCAGTAGGCGTTCACGTAGTTGCGGCTGTAGTGAACCGTGCTGATGAGCGCCGTGCCCGCGTTGTTCAGCGAGTCGCGGTTGAAGTGCGTCTTGTAGCAGTCGTAGGTGTAGCCCAGCATGTCGTAGTTGGTGTCGACATGGGAGTCACCGATGGCCGCCTGGCCCTCGCTGCGCTTCAGGGTGCCCGGGGTGCTGGTGCCGTTGTTCGCGCTGTAGACCTTGCGGTTGAGCGCGGTGTGGATCTCCGGAACGCGCAGCACGATGGAGCCGTCCGTCGCGTTCACGTACACGCGGTCGCGCAGCGGCATCTCGGCGGTCTCGCCGGTGACCTTCACCTCGTACGCCAGGCGCAGCGCGCCGTCCTCGGTGCGCACGTACACCAGACGGGGAGAGCCCTGGACCGCCAGGCCCGTGCCCACCGTCGCCTTCAGCGCCGCGTCGCGCGCGGAGGTGCCCGCGATGCGCGGCATGGCGGACAGGTTCAGGCCGTCACGCGCGGAGCCGTTCGCCCCGAACACGGAGCCGTCCGGACGCACGTGCACCACCAGCTCGCCGCCAACGACCTCCAGGCCGTTCTTGGTCTGCGTGAAGCGCAGGTGCTGGTTGCCCTGCTCGTCGAAGTTCGCCTTGCGCAGCACCAGGTCGTCCGGGTTCAGCCGGAACGCCGGCGCCACACCCGCCACCGCCTGGCGGCTCGCGGCCAGCGTCGTCAGCGTCCGCTCCACCCGGCCCAGCTCGCCCCGGATGCTGTCCGGGATGCCGTCCGCGTGCACGCCCAGCACCTGGGCGCCGCCCAGCGCGTTCAGCGTGCTCTGGATGTCCTCGCCCGACTTCTCCTGCTCAGGCGCCTGGACCTCGTCGCCCGTGGAACCCTGCGTACCGCACGCCGTCAGAGCCACGCCCAACCAGGCCGCGCCAATCGTCTTCAACAGTCGATGAGCCAACGCGATACCTCCATGAAGAAACAGCGGGGTGATACGTGACACACTTGAATTCATCAGAGCAACTACTTTTTAGAGAAAGTACGTTTAGTCACTTTCACCCGCCCTGCGGAACAAACCGGGAGAGCCTGAATTGCCGTTATGTAATTTTACGACGGCATTGCCATTCTTCACGGGCTCTCCGCAGGAAACGGAGCCGGCTCCGGGATGTCTCAAAAAAATGTTTCATGAGACGTCTGGCGCCGTGTGTCAGGGGGCTCACATGACGCGGAGCGTGGCGCTGTACGTGGGGGTGCTGCTGACCCTTACGGCCTGCGCGTCACGGGCGCCGGTGGTGACCCAGGTGCCCGCGCCGCCCACGTTGTCGGTGGCGCAGGTGGCGCGGCTCCTGCCGGCGAAGGTGAAGGGGGCGGAGCGCGAGGGCTGGGCGGGCGACGTGCTGGCGGCGCTGGACGCGGAGGACATTCCCGCGGAAGCGTCGGCGGTGTGTCAGGTGCTGGCCGTCATCGAACAGGAGTCCGGCTTCCAGGCGGACCCCGCGGTGCCGGGGCTGCCCAGGCTGGTGCGCCAGAAGCTGGACGGCACGGCGGGGCGGCTGGGCCCCCTGGGACGGCGCCTGCTGGCGGACGTGCTCGCGGCGAAGCCGAAGGGGGCGAAGAAGAGCTTCGGGGCGCGGCTGGACACGCTGCGCACGGAGCGGGACCTGGACCGGCTCTTCCGGGACATGCTGGCGTACTACGAGGACGAGTACCCGGCGGCGTACGCGGCCGCGGACCTGGCCAGCTCGCTGTTCGGGCCGTCCTCGTTCGCGGGACAGAACCCCGTCACCACCGCGGGCTCCATGCAGGTCAGCGTGCGCTACGCGGTGGAGAAGGCGGGCGAGGACGCGGATCCGGTGGCCGTGCGCGAGTCGCTCTACACGCGCGCGGGCGGCGTGCGCTACGGCACCGCACGGCTCCTGGGCTTCGAGGCCGCGTACGAGCGGCCGCTCTACCGCTTCGCGGACTACAACGGCGGTGTCTACAGCTCGCGCAACGCGGCCCTGCAGGCCCAGGTCAGCCGGCTCACCGGCGTGGCCCTGGCCACGGACGGCGACCTTCAGCTGTATGACAAGGACGGCGAGCCCCGGGGCGAGGACAGCCAGAGCCTCAAGGCGCTGCTCCTCTTCCGTCAGCGCTTCGCGCCGGAGCTGAGCGAGCGCCGGGTGCGCCGGGACGTGGAGGAGGAGAAGACGGCGGACTTCGAGAAGACGGACACGTACCTGGCCGTGAAGCGCGTGTACGCGAACCAGACGGGAGAGACGCCCGCCTACGCCCAGCTGCCGCAGGTGACGCTCAAGAGCGTGAAGCTGAGCGGGGACCGCTCCACCGCGTGGTTCGCGAAGTCGGTGGACGCCCGCTACCAGCAGTGCATGGCCCGCCACCGCCAGACGGCGCGGTAGCGGGCCGCCACGGCCCCGGGCTCCGGCGTTCTACGGCGTGGTGAAGACGGCGCTGAACGTGTCCGCGCTGTACGCGGGCAGCAGCTCCGCGGTGACGTACGGGGCGCGCGAGGGCTCGTAGTACGGCGAGGTGTCCGCCGCGACGCGCACGTAGTAGGTCGAGCCGGGCTGCAGCAGGTTCGGCGGCAGGCGGACCTGCGTCCGGTCACCGGGCAGGTAGAAGCGCAGCGTGGGAGTGGCGGCGTAGGTGCTGATCAGCTGGAGGACGGACACCGTGTAGTGCCGGGGCGTGCCCAGGACGGGGGGACGCCAGCTGATGACCGGCTGGTTGGAGCCCACCACGCGCGACACGTAGGCATCCACGCCATCGATGCGCAGCTCTCGCGGCGGAGAGACGGGCGGCTGGATGGGGCTCGCGACCAGGTGGTCCAGCCGGTCGGTGATGAAGATGTTGCCGCTGGGATAGTGGACCCGGCTGCCCATGAAGACAGGCGCCGCGGACCGGAACGAATAGGTCACGGCGCCCACCACGCCCCAGTTGGACGGATAGGGATTGCCGTAGGCCAGCCGGCTCGCGATGACGCCGTTTTCACCGCGCGGCAGCCACAGGTTGAACAGCTCGCCCTGGTAGCCCACCCAGCCGGACTGGTAGCCGAACGGCGCGGGCACCAGCGAAAGCGTGGAGGAGCTGAGCGTGCCCGTGGGGTTCGAGTCCGGGAGCCAGCGGGTGAACTCGTTCAGGCGCCACTCCAGGGAGAAGGGCGTCTGGGTCACGGGCGAAAGCGTGGCCGCCAGCGGCATCGCGGTGGTGCCGTCCGGCGTGAACGAGAACGACGGCAGGCGCGCGCTGCGCAACAGCGTCTGGTACGCCAGGGTCCCGCCGCTCGGCAGCGTCCCGGCCACGACGGAGTTGAGCTGGTTCACGTAGACGCGGTCGTTCTTCGACGCGTCCAGCACGGGCGCCCCGTAGCCGGTGCTGATGAACGCGTAGGCGCCCGGGTCGACGTAGGACGTGTCGCCCTCCCCGGGCTCCATCGAGTAGGACAGCGTGCTGTACAGGTCCACGTCCGCGCTGATGAGCTGGAGGGCGGTGCCCTGCTGGGAGGTGGACGTGTAGTACTGCCAGGGCGCCAGGTTGTAGAGCGCCGCCAGGGCGGGGGTCTCCGTCATGGGCACATAGACAGCGTCCGGACGGCCAATGCGGTTGACGCCCAGGTCGAAGCGGCGCTCGCGCGTCAGGTAGAAGAACCGGTTCGAGCGCAGGAAGTACTCGCCGTCCGGCACGTTGTCGAAGCGCAGCCCTCCCGCCACCGGCGTGCCCGTGCGACGGTCGAAGTCCACGCCGTTGGGGATGAGGATCTCCACGTCACGGCCAGCCATGTTCTGGGGAACGACCGTCACCCCGGCGCTGGAGTGGAAGCGCGTGTCCGCCGTCACCAGCACGGACGTGCCCGCGTCCACCGGGCCCGTGCCCGCGTCGGGCTCACCGCAGCCCGGCAGCATCTCCTCGTTGGAGATGTCCGCCGCCCCCTCGCGGGGGTCCCGGGTGAATTCGGGAGGGTTCACCTCCTCGTAGGGAGGAGCGGCTTCCCCGCAGCCCAGCCAGGCCGCGCAGGTGGGGACGAGCAACAAAGACAGACGTCGCAAGAACATGGTGACCCTTCGTGACAGGCAGTCGGCAATCATTGTCGGGTCCCGGCCCCGACCTGACGCCGCCACCTATACGCGGAGGGTCTGACTTCCTTGATATTTACTTTTCGGCGGGTAATTCCGGTGGGCGCATTTCCAGACCTGCACCCACCTGCGTCTGGCTTCAGCGAGCCGGCGCCGCCGGAGGGGCGAAGCGCTTGTCGGAGATCTTCATCTCCGTGACGGGGCCGTACTTCCGGGCCACGTCGCGCAGGGCCTCCGCCTTGCCAATGAGGACGAACGTCAGGTCCTCCGGGGCGGGCAGGACGCGCTGGAGCACGGTGCGCACACCGTCGCGGGTGGCGGCGGACACGTCCCCCGCGAACCCGTTCACGTCCCGGGCGTCCAGGCCGTAGAAGGCCAGCTCCGACAGCTTCATGGCCAGCTGCTCGCCGGTCTCCAGCGTCGGGGGGAACTGCCCCAGCACGTACGCCTTGGCGGAGGCGAGCATGGCGTCATCCATGCCCTCCTGGCGGTAGCGCGTCAGGACATCCAGTGCCAGGTCGATGGCACGGCCCGTGGAAGCCGTCTGGGTATAGGACGTGAGGACGACGGTGCCGGGCTGGAGGTGGGACTGCAGCGAGGAGCGCGCACCGTAGGTGAGGCCGGTCTTCACGCGCAGCTCGGTGTTGAGCAGCGAGGTGAAGCGGCCACCCAGCACGGTGTTGCCCAGCTCCGCCACGACGCGGTCCGGGTCGGTGCGGCGGATGCCGGTGTTGCCAATGGCGAAGTACGTCTGGGTGGCATCCGGCTTGTCCACCAGCAGCACGTGCCGGCCCTTCGCGGGCGCGGTGGCGGGCACGGTGGGCAGCGGCTGTGACGCCCTGGCCCATCCGCCCAGCGCGGACTCCAGCTTCGCGGCGAGCTGCTTCGCGTCGAAGTCGCCCACCACGGAGAGGATGAGCCGGTCCGCGCCCAGGTTCGCCTTCGCCCAGCCCAGGACGTCATTGCGGCTGATGCCGGGCAGTGACGCCTCGCTGCCCACGGCGGATCCGCCGTACGGGTGCGCGGGGAAGTGGAAGGCGTTGAAGTACACGCCGATGAGCGCGCGCGGGTCGCCGTCCTTGGCGGAGGCGATCTCGGACACGCGCAGCGCGCGGGCCTTCTCCAGCTCCTGCGCGTCGAAGCGCGGACGCACCAGCATGTCCGACAGCAGCTCCACCATCAGGGCGGTGTCGCGGGACTGGAAGCTGCCGTTGAGGACCAGCCCCTCGCGTCCGGGCACGACCTCCAGCTCGCCGCCCACGCCGTCCACGGCGTCCGCGAACTGCTGGGCGTTGCGGGAGCCGGCGCCCTTCTGCAGCAGCTCTGCGGTGAGCGCGGCCAGGCCCTCCTTGCCCGCGGGGTCGGTGACGGCGCCGCCCCGGAGCCACGCGCTGAAGGACACCAGCGGCAGCTCGTGCTTCTCCACCAGCAGCAGCCGCACGCCGTTCTTCAGCGTGACGGAGGTCGTCTCCGGCAGCGTCACGCCCTTCGTGGACAGCGGGGCGGCGGGCGCCGGAGTGGCCGGAGCGGACGCGGCTTGCGGCTCGGCCGGAGGCGGCGTGGGCGAAGGGGTGGGCGCGGGCGCGGTCGCGCACGCGGAGGTGAACAGCAGCGCGGCGAGCGCGGAGCGCAGCGAACGGGGAGACATCATGGGAGCACTCATCGCGCGGCCTCCTTGCTGGCCGGGGCTGCGGCGGGGGCCGTGGTGGGCACGAGCCAGCCCACGGTCCGGTGGTCGTTGTTGAAGATGCGGGCGGCCAGCGCCTTCACGCCGTCGCGGGTGACCTTCTCGTAGCGCGCGGGCGTGTCGAGCAGGGCCTTCCAGTCGCCCCGGAAGGTGGCGGCGTTGCCCAGCTCGCGGGCGCGGCCGCTGTTGGTCTCCAGCTTGCGCCAGAAGGAGGCCAGGGCGACGTTGCGCGCCTTCTTCAGCTCCGCGTCGCTGACGCCGTCCTTCACCACGCGGGCCAGCTCCGAGGTGAGCAGCGCCTCGGTCTTCGCCAGGTCGCCGCCCGGCGGCAGGTCCACGTAGAACCACGTGAGCGACGGGTCGAAGCCACCCGCCGTGGTGCCCCGGACGCGGATGGCCACGCGCGCCTCGTCCACGAGCTTGCGGTGCAGGCGCGACGAATCGCCGTGGGTGAGGATGAGGCCCAACAGCTCCAGCGTCTCCGCGTCCGGGTCGTTGGCGGCGAGGCCGTGGTAGGCGACCTGGAGCAGCGGGGACTGGGCCAGCTTCTTCACGACGATGCGCCGCTCGCCCTGCTGTTCGGGTTCCTTCGTGCGCACGGGCTCCGGCGCGGGCTGTGAAGGGATGGTGCCCAGCGTGGCCTCCACCTGCTCGAAGACGCGGGCGGGGTCCAGGTCGCCCGCGAGCACGAGCGTGGCGTTGTTGGGGGCGTAGTACGTCTTGAAGTACTGCTGCAGGTCCTCCATCCGCCAGGACTCGATGTCGGACGGCCAGCCGATGACGGGAATCTGGTACGGGTGCGCGACGAAGGCGGTGGCCTGCATCTGCTCCTGGAGCGCGCCGCCGTTGTCGTTGTCCACGCCGGAGCGGCGCTCGGAGTAGACGACGCCGCGCTCGGACTCGATGACCTTGGGGTCGAAGGCGAGCGACTGGAGCCGGTCCTGCTCCAGGTCGAGGATGAGGGGCAGCGCGGACGCGGGGAACCAGTCCAGGTAGACGGTGACGTCCTCGGAGGTGAAGGCGTTGTTGGAGCCGCCGTTGGCCTCCATGACGCGGTCGAACTCACCGGGGCCGTACTTCTTCGCGCCGTTGAACATCATGTGCTCGAAGAAGTGGGACAGGCCGGTGATGCCGGGGCGCTCGTTGCGGCTGCCCACGCGGAACCAGTTGGCGAGCGCCACGTTGGGGATGTCGTGGTCCGGCCAGACGATGACGGTGAGCCCGTTCTTCAGCGTGCGGGCCTGGATGTTGGAGCCCGGCTTCGCGACGGCGGAGGGCTCGGAGACGGCCTGGGCCCCGGCCTGGGGCGCACCCAGGAGGGCCAGACAGGCGAACCACGACAACGGCGGACGGAACATCCTTGCTCCTGGGGAGGGACCACTGCGGCGCCCGGGAACGGGCGGCACCGCACCCTATTCCAGGTGGGCTCAATCCTCCCGGATTCCACCAAAGCGCAGCAGGCCCAGCAGTTGCTCTGGAGACAGCGCGGCGGCCCCGTCCGCCTCCGACAGCAGGCTGTCCGCCAGGTCCCGCTTCTGCGCGTGGAGGGCCAGGATGGCCTCCTCGATGGTCCCTTCCGACACGAACCGGGACACGGTGACGGGGCGCGTCTGCCCGATGCGGTGGGCCCGGTCCGAGGCCTGGTCCTCCACCGCGGGGTTCCACCACGGGTCCAGGTGAAGGACGTGGTCGGCGCCGGTGAGATTGAGCCCGGTGCCGCCCGCCTTGAGCGAGATGAGGAAGAGCGCGCCCTCCCCTCGCTGGAAGGCCTCCACGCGGGCCTGCCGCTCCGCCGCGGGGGTCCGCCCGTCCAGGTACTGGAACGCGATGCCCCGGGCATCGAGCGCTTCGCGCACCAGGGCCAGATGGCGCACGAACTGGCTGAAGACAAGCGCGCGCCCCCCTTCCGCCAGCAGCTCGTCCACCCGCTCCAGCACGCGCTCCAGCTTGGAGGAGGACAACCCCGAGTCCGGATCCACCAGACGGGGATGACAGGCGGCCAATCGCAGACGCGTGAGCGCGGCCAGCATCTCGAAGCGCTGGTCCCCGCCAGGAGCTCCCTCGCCCAGCCGGGCCAGGGCCGCGAGCCGCACGTCGTCGTACACACGCCGCTCGGCGTCCGACAGCGTGACGGGCACCACCGTGTCCAAGCGCGGGGGCAGCTCGCGCGCCACCTGGCCCTTGGTGCGGCGCAGGAGGAAGGGACGGACCAGCCGGGCCAGGGACGCGCGCGCATCCGCGCTCCGGTCCCGCTCGATGGGAGTGGCGAACCGCGTGTGGAAGGACTCGCGCCCGCCGAGCAGGCCGGGGAAGAGCAGGTGGTAGAGGCTCCACAGCTCGGACAGGCGGTTCTCCACGGGCGTGCCGGTGAGGGCCACGCGGGCCTCGGCCTTCACGGTACGCAGTGCGCGGGCCCTGGCCGTGTCCGGGTTCTTCACCGCCTGCGCCTCGTCCACCACCAGCGTGGCGAACGTCACGTCCGCGAGCTTCGCGGCGTCCTGCGCCAGCAGGCCGTAGCTGATGATCAGCAGGTCCCTGGGCCCCAGCACGGACGGCAGGGACCGCCGGTCCGCGTCCTGCCAGACATGCACGCGCAGCGACGGCGCGAAGCGGGCGGTCTCGCGCACCCAGTTGCCGCGCAGGGACGTGGGCGCCACCACCAGCGCGGGGCCGTCCGCCGCGCGCGACAGCAGCAGGGCCAGCGCCTGGACCGTCTTGCCCAGGCCCATGTCGTCCGCGAGGCACGCGCCCGCGCCCCACGAGGCCAGCCGCGTGAGCCAGGTGAAGCCTTCGCGCTGGTAGTCGCGCAGCTCCGCCTTCAGGCTCCGGGGCACGCGCACGGAGCGCGCGTGGGCCGCGCGGATGCGCCTGGCCAGTTGAAGCCAGTCCGGGGGCGCCTGGACGCGCGCGCCGTCCAGCTCCACGCCGCCCTTCGCGCCGAACCAGTCGTGCTCCCGCAGGACCTGGACCCGCACGTTCGAGGTCTCCGGGCGGGACACCGTCCACGGCTGCTCCGCCCACTCCACGCGCACCTCCGGGCCCGCGAGCGGCTCCAGCGCCTCCAGCAGCTGGAGCGCGTCCTCGGCGGTGTCGCGCGTGAATTGATACATGCCGGCTGGCAATGACAGACGTGCGAGGAGCGCGTCCGCCTCCGTGCGCTCCGCGTCCTGGTCGCGTTGGACCTTGACGCGCTCCTTGCCGCGCTGGCCCCGGACCACGGGAGCGCCTTCGCCCACGGGCTGGGGAGGAGCCTCCGGCAGGGGCCGCACGAGGAGCGAGACCTCCAGGGCGGAGTCCTCCACCGCGCGCAGCCGCACCAGCAGGCCCGGGCTGGCCTCCACGGGGCGGGGCTCCAGGGCTGGCGGCACCGTCACCGGGAAGGCCTCCTCCAGCGCGGAGAGGTGGCCCAGCAACGCGTCGCGCTGGTGGGCGGACACATAGGCGCCGTGGAGTTCCAGCGATTCGAGCAGGGGCACCGCGCCGCGAGGAACGGACACCAACGTGATGCTCGGCCCGCCGGGCTCCACGAGCAGCCAGGGCTGGGAAGCGTGTGGACCCTCCGGAGGGGGCGTCATGGCCTCCGCGGCCACGGGACGTCCATCCACCGCCGGCCGCAGGCGCAGGGCCTGTCCCTCCTGCTCCAGGGCGAAGCCCAACGGCGCTTCCCGCACCTGGACGGGGACGTCCGGAACGTCGGCGAGCCGGAGCCGGCGGCTGCGTGCGAGCGACCGCAGGGCCTGGAGCATCAGCGTGTACGGTGCGCCCGACGCGATGCCAGCGCCCGGATACACGCCGTTCATGGCCATCCGCTGTTCCGTGTCGAGCAGGGACCAGGCCTGGCGTTCATCCGGATCCGTGAGCATCCGGAGCGCCTTGTCGCGGTCGTACCAGGAGACGGCATGGCCCTGGGTCAGACCGCCCTTCTTCGAGGGGTGGTGCAGGTAGGGCCGGAGCCGCCAGCCGCGCCGGGGCTCCGGCTCCAACCGGAAGGTGACGAAGTCTCCGGCCGCCGGAGCCTCCTCACGAACCGCCCGGCCCAGCAGGGACACTTCCAGCGCGGACAGGAGTTCGCGGCCCGGTGCCTCGAACAACAGCTCCGCCAGCCTCGCGGCGCGCGAGGCCCGCTTCGGCAGCGCCAGGAACGCCAGCGCCGCGTCCACGGCGGTCAGGGCATGGACACAGGAAGCCTCGGCCGCCTTGGGAGAACACGGACAGGACACACCCGGACGGCCCTCCATCAGGGCGCGAGGATCGAGCTCGACATGACCTTCGTCCTCGCCCCCCACGGGAGGGTGCGTGGGGCGCCACGCCGCCAGTTCGGGCTCCTTCACGAGCAGCCGCAATGGATGCTCCTGAAGCGCGACCGTGGGGGCCGGCGACAGCGACCGGGGCTCGGCCTGCTCGCGGATCCGCGCGCGGGCCCGGGTCAGCGCCTCCCGCAGGGGAGCGAGGCGGTCATCCGTGGGTGGCGGCAGGGGCTTCGCGGAGGCTTCATGGGCCCATCCGCGCGACACGCGTTCCGCCTCGTCACGCACCCAGCGCCAGGCGGCCTCCGCGAGCACATCCTGCTGGCCGCCCTTCAAGCGCCGGAGCTTCGGTCCGCCCTCCAGCGCATCCACCAGCGTGGCCTTGCGCAGCGCGGGGAGCACGCCCCGCGCGAAGGAACGGGTCACCAGTGGCGCCAGCACGGCCACGGGCACGGTGCGAGCACGCTCGACGTGGTGCTCGACGAGCCACGCCTGGATGGAGACGGGGGTGGAGGGCCGCGTGGGGCCTTTCGCGCGGCGTGGAGAGACGGGCTGCCGGCGGGCGCGCTTCTGTTCATGAGGGGCGGCGGACCGGAGCCACGCGAGCCCGGCCGCGACCGCATGCACGCAGACCCCTTCATTCCAGTACGCGTCGCATTCGCACGACAGCACCAGCTCGCCGGCACCGGGATCTACAGCGAGGGCCACGTTGAGCAGGGGTACAGGGCCATCGGACACGGTCCCCCGGAGGCAATCCCGGGAAGGAGGCCACACCTGCACCGCCTCCCGGCCGAGGAACCGCCGGGCCCTCTTGAGCAGCTCCGGGCCACCCAGCTCTTGAAGGTGCTCCCAGGTGAGCTCTTGCTGGAGAGAGGCGTTCGCGGACGAGGCAGGGTGGGAGGGCATCCAACGGAAAAGCTACCCATGGGGTAGCACTCCCGCGAACCCGATTTCCGGGTCCCCCTCCATTTCGTGGAAGCACGCCGAGCGACCCGGCAAGCGCCTCCTGATGCGGGTCCTGGTCGCGGAGCTACGCGCCCAGCACCTGCCGGAGCACGGCCTGGAAGTAGTTCGTGCTGCCGATGTGGCCCGCGTGCAGCTTGGCGGACTGGTGGAGGCGCTGGGCGACGGCCTCGAACTCCGCCTGGCTGACGTCGCGCAGGGACAGGTACAGGCGGGCGGCGGCGCGCAGGTAGGAGAAGAGCGGGTTCTTGTGGTGGCCGTCGGGCCGGCGCGCGAGGTGCCGGTAGAGCTGGGAGAACTCCTGGTCCACCTCCGCGTGGCGGGTGTCGCGGCAGAAGCCGGCGGCGGTGGCCTCGATGAGGAAGAAGAACGGCTCGTATTCCGGGAAGGGGGGCCGGGTGAAGTCAGGGGGCTGCTTGTTCCCGGTCCACAGCGCGGAGATGGGCTGCAGGCGCACGTGGGCGGTGACGTCGCCAAAGCGCACGGGCACCTCGTCACCCACGGGCTTCACCTGGCCCTGTTCGTCCCGCTCCACGGGGATGAACAGGCGCATGGGGTCCTCCACCTTCACGCCCGCCTTCTCCAGCTCCGCCACCACGTTCGCGTCCATTGCGTTGATGAACCTCCGGGACACCGATCTACCGCGTCGCGCCCGGATGTGCACCCGGTGCGTCGGCCGGACGCGCGAGATTGAACCGCGCTCGGCAGGGGCCGTAGGCTGACCTCCGCCCAGTTGCATGCACGGGGGGAGCGGTCCACATGTCCTCGATGAGAACTCGAGCGGCGCCCCAGCCGAGCGCCGAGAAGCATGGCGCCAGCGTGGCGCGCAAGCCTGTCTCCGCGGCGACCGCGAACCACGACGCGGCGCCTCCGGAGCACCGGCCCCTGGCGGACGGCTTCTCGCCCGCGCCCATGCCGGCGCACGGCAGCGGGGCTTGCGACGCGCCTCCCACCTCTTCACGGGTGAGCTTCCGCTTCGAGGACATCCCCCTGCTGCCGCCCGGCGGGTGCACCCACTGCCCGCCGTCACTTCCGGTGCAGGCCCGCCTCTCAGTCAGCCGCGTGGACGACCCGCACGAGCGTCAGGCGGATGCCATGGCGGACTGGGTCCTCCTGCCGAAGGGGGCTCCGCCTCCGCTCGCGCGCAGCGTGTCCGCGCCCGCCATCTCCCGTCGCTGCTCGAAGTGCGAGGAGGAGGCAGCCATCCAGCGCAAGGCGCGGCAGGGCGCGGACACCCTCGCCGCCGGGCCCGATACGAGCGACGCCGGAGCGGCGCTGGCGCGGCAGCTGACCGACGCGCGCGGCGCGGGACAGCCCCTGCCGCGGCCCTTCAGGTCCGACATGGAGCGCGCGTTCGGCGAGGACTTCGGTCGCGTGCGGGTGCACACCGATGGCCGGGCGACCCACCTCAACCAGGCCCTTCAGGCCAAGGCCTTCACCCACGGCTCGGACATCTACTTCGAGCGCGGGCTGCCGGACCTGGACTCGGGAGCCGGCCGCCACCTGATGGCCCACGAGTTGTCGCACGTGGTGCAACAGTCCGGGAGCGCCCGCGCCACCACGGGCGGCCTCATCCAGCGCACCACGCACACGAGTTCCACGCCCACCAACTGCCACAACTGGCGCATCCCGCTGCCGCCGTGGATCGCCGGCAGCATCGCCCACGGGCAGATTGCCGCGCAGCTGCGCATCCCGCCCCAGTCCATCCCGCGCGCGACGAAGCTGCTCATGGGCATCCCCCATCCTCCCGCCATCACTCCGCACGGCTTCGCGGACCTATGGAGGGTGGACGGCGTGGCGCGCATCGCGGAGATCAAGTCCACGCAGACCGGAGACGCGGTGGCGCACAACGAGGCGCGGCACTACGCCCAGCGCCATGATGAGTGGCTGACCCGAGCGCCGCACACCGACGTCGCCGACCTGAACTACTTCACCGGCCCCATGGGAGCCCGGCTCCTCGCGGGCGGGTTGCTGGACCTGTCCTCCACGACGGGCACCGACATGAACCTGGGACCCTTCTGGGGGGACCCGCTGAAGGAGCTGCACATCGAAGCGGACGCGCTCGGCGCGATCGTCTACTGGTGCACCGGGTCGGGGCTGCCCGCGAGCCCGGCCTGGTACCCCCTCTTCCGGCGCCTGGTGAACGAGCTGAAGGATCTGCTCCGGCAGGGGCGCCGGGCGCTGGAGTCCGTGCTGGAGGGCATCATCGAGGGGGGCCGCGCTGTCGCCCGGTGGGTGCAGGACCTGGTCGGCTCCATCGTCGATTGGGGGCTGGAGCACAGCCGGGTGCTCGCCTTCTCCGCGCTCATCCTGTTGATGCTGTTGGCCATCGTGGCGCTCATCGTGTCACTGCTGGGGGAGGCCCCATCGGGAGGCACGTCCACGGTGGGCGTAGTGGGCTCGGTGGTGGCGCTGGCCTCCGCCGCCTCGGGACTCCTCGTCCTGCTGGGCATCGGCTCGCCCAACCTGCCCACGGCGAGCGCGAACCTGGCCAGGGCCCTGACACCCGAGCAGCAGGCGCCCGCGACCGGCGCGGACTATGAGCGCACCGCGGGCACCTCGGTGGCGCCGGCCTCCGCGACCGCCGCGTCCGCGCTCATCCAGGATCCGACGCAGGCCTTCTTCGCCGCCCTCAACCCGCTGAGAGACCCGATGACCGTCCTGAGCACGGTGACGCAGCGCCTGACGTCCGTGCCCACGGGCGGCGTCGACCAGTTGCGCCAGGGGGCCGCGCTGCTCGAGAGCTCGGGGGACTCAGCCACGGCGCGGTACATCCGCGACCACATGGCCCAGAACAATCTCGTATGAGCCAGACGCCTTCCCACGACGTCCATTCGGTGCTCGCGCTGCTGCGCTTCGGCGAGCTGCGCGGCCTGCACTCCCTCGGCGAGGATCGCGTCCTCTGCGTGCTCCACCCGGAGGTGGCCGCGCACGTCCTCCGGGGCAGCAAGAGCCTCTCTGTCGTCCTCCAGCGTTGCCAACGCCTCGTCTTCGCGCCGTGGGCACCGGAGTCGCCGCCCATCGAGGACCTGGAGCGCCTGGCGGCGCTCCGCCTGCAACTGCTCGGCATGGGCCTGGGGCCGGGAACGCCGCCGTCCACCTTCGTGCGCGTCCAGGACCGGAAGGCGGCGCCGCTCCTCCAGGGCGGGCGGCTCTTCCTCGAAGCGGCGGGCTGCCGGCTGGAAGATGAAGCCGGTGGGGCGGTGTCGCTCGACGTGCTGAGGCACGCCGCGGCCGAGGCCACCGCCGAGACGCTGCGCACGCAGTCGGTGGGTGGCTACAAGAAGGCGATGGAGGCCGTGCTCGACCGGGAGGTGGAGCCGCTGCTGGTGAGCCAGGGCTTCCAGGTGTACGGCCGGACGTACACGAAGGCCGAGCCGGCGCTGGGCAAGCTCCTCAAGATCGAGGTGTCGCGGTGGAGCACCGCTCACTCGCTGAGCTTCGCGCTCCAGTTGGGCCTCTTCGTCGGCGAGTTGGCCGGCGAGAAGAAGCTCACGGAGAAGGTGCTGGTGACGAAGGCCTTCGGCGCCTACGTCGTGAACGTGGGCGCGCTCTGGGGCGACCCTCAGGCCCAGTACGTCCTCTCCGGAGCCGTGGATCCGCTCGAACTGGGCGAGCGCCTGAGGTCCGACCTGCTCCAGCGCGTCCTGCCCTTCTTCGAGCGATTCCACACGGCGGACGACGTGATTGCGTTCCTCGAGGCCGAGAACCAGCGGATCGGCACCCGGGACCGCTCGCTCGCCATCGCCATGGTGCTGGCGCGGCTTGGCCGCAAGGAGGAGAGCAGGGCGTACTTCGCGCAGAGCGAGGGGGACGCGGAGGCCATCCGCCGCGTGGCGCGCTCCTACGGCATCGAGCTATGAGGGTGTGACCTCGCGCTCGCGGCGGCCACCTCAAGAGGGGCAGGAGCACCGGGCAAAGAGAAAGGGCGCCGGACCGGAGTCCGACGCCCTTCAGATTCTTCTGACTGGTGTGCCCAAGGGCGGAATCGAACCACCGACACGGGGATTTTCAGTCCCCTGCTCTACCGACTGAGCTACTTGGGCGTACCGCGCACCGCGAGCGGCAGCGCCGATTTACGTTTGCTGGCTCGCGCCGTCAACCTCTTTCCGCCAGGCCTCCTCCTCGCCCGACACTCAGGCCGCCAGCCGGGGCGCTTCGCCGTCCCAGGCCGTGCATCCCGCCGTCAGCCGCTGGCGCAGCTTCTGGCGCAGCCCCTGCTCGATCTGCCGGATGCGCACCGCCGTCACCCCGAAGCGCTTCGCCAGGAACTCCGCGCTCACCCCGTCCTCCGCCAGCATCCGCTCCTTCACCAGCGCCCGCTCCCGCGCGTCCAGCTCCGGCCAGGCCGCCGCCACGCTCTGGTGCAGCTTCTCGGCCCAGGCCCCCCGGTCCGCCAGCTCCTCCACCGAGTCCTCGTCCGACTCCAGCATGTCCAGCCGCGTCACGTCCCCCTCCAGCCCCAGGGGCGCGTTCAGGGACACGTCCTTCGCCAGCGCGTCCGTCCCTCGCACCACGTCCTCCTCCTTCTTGCCCAGCGCCTCGGCCAGCCGCTTCGTCACTTCCGGGTGGCCCTCGCCCCAGCGGGCCTCCAGCCGCGCACGCTCGCGGCGGAGCTGGAAGACGATCCACGGCGCGCGGCCCCCCGCCACACTCCAGGTGCGGGACACGTACGCCCGGATGCGCGCGCGGATCCACTGCTGCGCGTAGGCGCCGAACGGCACTCCCCGCTCCTCGAACCGGCGCGCCGCCTCCACCAGGCCGACGTTGCCCTCCGCCATCAGCTCCTCCAGCGACAGGCCCGTCCAGCGGTACTTCCAGGCCAGCCGGCGGACCAGCTCCAGGTGCCCCCGCACCCGCATCTCCACTTCCGCCGAGTCCACCTCGGTCTCCACACCCTCCACCGTCGTGGACTCGAACTCCTCGCAGATGGCTTCCATGACGCGTACCTCCCCAATCAGTCCCCCGCGCACCCATCGCGCGGTGACGGACGAAGAAATAAGCGGGGGCGACTCTTAAAAAAATGAGCTAGTTTGGATGAAACCCTTCGGTTATTCCTAAGTCATGGCCTGGCTCAACTACCACCATCTCCTGTATTTCTGGACGGTTGCGCGGGCAGGCAGCATCGCCAAGGCGAGTGAAGAGCTGCACCTCGCCCAACCGACCATCAGCGCGCAGATCAAGCTGCTGGAGGAGTCGCTGGGCCACCAGCTCTTCGAGCGCAAGGGCCGCAAGCTCGTCCTCTCCGACGTGGGCCGCACCGTGATGCGCTACGCGGATGAGATCTTCCGCCTGGGCAACGAGCTGAAGAACGTCGTCTCCGGCCTGCCCACCGGCCAGCAGCTGCGCCTCAACGTGGGCGTGCTCGACGTCATCCCCAAGCTCGTGGCCGAGCAGCTGCTCAAGCCCGCGCTGGAGGCCGGCCCTTCGCTGCGCATCATCTGCCGCGAGAGCCCCCTGCCCCAGCTGCTCGCACAGCTGGCGCTGCATGAGCTGGACGTGGTGCTCGCGGACGCGCCCGGCTCCGAGCCCGTCAGCGTCCGGTCCTTCAACCACCTGCTGGGCAAGTGCGGCGTGACGTTCTTCGCCGCCCAGCCGCTCGCGCACCTGCGCAAGGACTTCCCGCGCTCGCTGGATGGCGCGCCCATGCTGCTGCCGTCGGAGGAGTCCTCGGTGCGCCGCTCGCTGGACCTGTGGTTCGAGCGGCTGGGCATCCGGCCCCTCATCGCCGGTGACTTCGACGACAGCGCGCTGCTCCAGGCCTTCGGACAGAAGGGGCACGGCATCTTCGCCATGCCCTCCATCATCGACGCCGAGGTGCAGCGGCAGTTCAACGTCACCGCCATCGGGCACACCGACGAAATCGAGCAGTGCTTCTACGCCATCACCGTGGAGCGCCGCCTGCGCCACCCCGCCGTCGTCGCCATCGCCGAGGCCGCGCGCTCGCACATCTTCGGCGGCTGAGACTCACGCCGCCCGGTACACCTCCGCGCCCGCCACCACCGTGGCCAGCACGCGCGCGTCCACCAGCGCGGCCGCGGGCCCCTCCAGCGGGTCCTCCGACAGCGCGACGAAGTCCGCGTCCAGGCCGGCCTTCAGCCTTCCGCGCCGCGCCTCCTTGAAGGACGCCCACGCGGGCCCCACCGTGAAGCCCTCCAGCGCCTCCTGCGCGCTCAGGCGCTCCTCGGGATACCAGCCGCCCTCCGGCCAGCCCTTCGCGTCCTGCCGCGTGCGCGCCGCGTAGAGCCCCGCGAGCACGTCCGGGTTCTCGATGGGGAAGTCACTGCCCAGCGCCAGGTGCGCGCCCGCGTCCTTCAACGTGCGCCAGGCGTAGGCCCCGCGCAGCCGCTCGCGCCCCAGCCGCGTGTGGGCCCAGGGCATGTCGCTGGTGGCGTGCGTGGGCTGCACGCTGGCCACCAGTCCCGCCGCGCCCAGCCTGCGGATGTCCTCCAGCCTCAGGATCTGCGCGTGCTCCACCCGGTGACGCAGGGCCTGCGTGCCCGTCCGCTCCGCGCCTCGCAGCAGCACGTCCACGACCAATGTATTGGCACGGTCTCCAATGGCATGGATGCACACCTGGAAGCCCCGGGCCATGAAGGCCTGCGCGCGGGCTTCGAGCTCTTCGGGCGCGAGCAGCAGCAGGCCTCGCTGGCCGGGCTCGTCGCTGTAGTCCTCGTGCAGCGCCGCGCCCCGGCTTCCCAGGGCGCCGTCCGCCAGGAACTTCACCGAGCGCATCGCCAGGTGGCGTCCCTGCCACGGGCCCTGCTCCAGGTAGGCGTGACGCTGTTCACCCTGCCCCGCCGCCATCGCGTAGACGCGCAGCGGCAGCGTCCCCGCCGCGTCCCAGGCCTGCAGCGTGCGGAAGGCCTGCAGGTCCATGCCCGCGTCGTGCACGCCCGTGAGGCCGACCTGCGCGCACCGCTCCAGCGCGGCTCGCAGCCGGGTCTCCAGCTGCTCCTTCGTGGGCGCGGGGATGGCGGCCTCCACCACGTCCATCGCGTTGTCCACGAGGACGCCGGTGGGCTCGCCGCTCGCGTCCTTGAGGATGCGGCCTCCTGTCGGATCCGGCGTGTCGCGGGTGATGCCCGCGCGGCGCAGCGCTTCACCATTGACCCAGGCCGCGTGGTGATCCACGCGCATGAGGAACACCGGCGTCGTGGGGAAGCGCGCATCCAGCTCCGCGCGGCCGGGGAACGCGGCGCCGGGCCACTCGTTCTGATCCCATCCCTTGCCGAGCAACCAGTCCCCCTGGAAGCTCGACGCGGACGCCTTCGCCAGACGCTGGACCACGTCCTCCACCGAGGGCGCCTTCTCCAGGCGCACCGTGGTCAGGCTCTTGCCCAGGCCGTGAAGGTGCGCGTGCGCGTCCACCAGGCCGGGCACCACCGTGGCCCGGCCCAGGTCCACCTCGCGCGCGTCAGGTCCCGCGGCGGCGCGCACCTCCGCGAGCGTCCCCACCGCGAGCACCCGCCCGTCACGCACCGCCAATGCTTCCGCGCGCGGACGCTCCGCATCGAGCGTCCACACGCGCTCCACCTTGTAGACCTTGGTCTCTGCCGTCATGGGGCGGAAGACTATCCGCCGCCCTGGGGGGTGCCGCCATCCACGTCCGGCGCATTGACGGGACCCGCGGGGCCCGCCGGTTCGTTGGGCACGTTCTGGATTTCTTCGCGGACCGTGTCCGGTCCCTGGATGGGCATCTGGTCCTCCGTCCCCGCGGGCTGGGTGGTCTTGCAAGCCACCGCTCCAGCAGCGGACAGGCCCAGAGCAGCGATGAGCAGCACGGCACGGCGCATGAAACCTCCTGGGAGAAGATCGAGAGGCTGACCCTAGGGAGGTGCGTCCTCCTCCAGCAACGCGCATCCCTTGCAACGTCCAGGAATGGATGCACAAGCGAGGCGCCGGTCCCCTCCTGCCCGCATGCCCTCCAGGCCCCCGGCTTCGATTTCCGGTCATCCGAAGGTCCAATGCACATCGTTGTCCGAGTGCGTGTGCGCGCGAGGAGCGCGCGCACCGGGGGCGGCCATGCGGAAGCACGTCGACAGGATGAGCTGGCTCCGTCACGTCCTCTGGGGCTGGCTCCTGACCTTCGTCTTCGTGGGCTTCGTCGCTCCGGCGGCGCCTGCTTCACCGTCCTTCGTCGCGCGGTGCGAGCTGGAGGGCGTGGTGGATGCCGGCTCGGGCGCGTACCTCGCGGACTGCGTGAAGCGCGCGGAGGACGGTGGGGCCTCGGCGTTGCTCGTGCGGCTGGACACGCCGGGCGGTTCGCTGGAGGCCACCCGCACCGTGGTGCGTGCGTTCCTGGGCTCGCGCGTTCCCGTGCTCGTGTGGGTGGGGCCTTCCGGCGCGCATGCCGGCAGCGCGGGCGTTTTCATCGCGCTCGCCTCCAACGTGACCGCGATGGCGCCGGGGACGAACATCGGCGCGGCGCACCCCGTGGGCGCAGGGGGCGAGGACGTGGAGCAGGTCGGCGGTGAACAGCTCGCCAAGAAGGTGGAGAACGACACGGTCGCCTTCGCGGAGGGCATCGCCCGGCAACGGGGCCGCAACCCCGAGTGGGCCGCGGCCGCCGTGCGCGACAGCGCCAGCGTTCCCGCGGACCGCGCCGTGGCGCTTCGCGTGGTGGAGCTCGTCTCACCGACTGAAGCCGCGTTCCTCGCTTCCGTCGATGGGCGCCGCGTGGAGGTCGCGGGCGGTGACAGCGTGACGCTGGCCACCCGCGATGCCCGCGTGGTGTCCCTGGAGCCGGGGCTGTCCCAGCAGGTGGTGCATGCGCTCGCGCAGCCGACGCTCGTCTACCTGCTGTTCCTCGTGGCGGCGCTGGGCCTGGTGGTGGAGCTGTCCCATCCGGGCGCGGTGGCGCCGGGGCTCATTGGCTGCGTCGCGCTGGTGCTGGCGTTGATGGCGTCCGCGACGCTGCCGGTGCGCTCGGGGGCGCTGGTGTTGATGCTGGTGGGGGTGGGGCTGATCATCGCGGAGCTGTTCGTCACCAGTGGCCTGCTGGGCGCGGCGGGCGTGGGGCTGTTGATACTGGGGGGCGTGTTCCTGGTGGACCGCTTCGAGCCGGGCTGGTTCGTGGAGCCGTCCTTCCGCCTGTCGTGGAGCGTGATGCTGCCCACGGCGCTCGTGTTCGCGGGGGCCATGGCCTTCGTCGTGTACCGCAGCGCCCAGACGCGCAGGCTGCCGCAGCGGGGCGGCGACGCGGGGCTCGTCGGCGAGGCGGGCACCGCGCTGGGCCCCGTCACGTCTTCGGGCGGCGAGGTGTTCGTCCACGGCGAGCGCTGGCGCGCCGTATCCTTCACTCCCATCCATGAGGGCGCCCGGGTCGTCGTGCGCGCCGTGGAGGGGCTCACCCTCACCGTCGCGGAGTCCATGCCATGACCGTGCTGTTTGGAGCGCTGGGGTGGCTCATCCCCCTGGCCGTGCTGTTCGTCCTCTTCATCTCCGGCGTGCGCATCGTCACCGAGTACCAGAACGGCGTCGTGTTCCGGCTGGGCCGCTACGTGGGCCTCAAGCGCGCGGGCTTCCGCTGGCTCATCCCCTTCATTGAACGGATGGTCATCATCGACCTGCGCACCGTGGCGCGCGACGTGCCCCCGCAGGACGTCATCACCAAGGACAACGTCAGCGTGAAGGTCAACGCCGTCGTCTACTTCCGCGTCATCCAGGCGGACAAGGCCGTGCTCCAGGTGGAGGACTACCTCTACGCCACCAGCCAGATTGCTCAAACCACGCTGCGCGCCATCCTGGGTCAGGTGGAGCTGGACGACCTGCTGTCCCAGCGCGAGCGCATCAATCATGAATTGCAGCAGGTGCTTGATGCGCGCACCGACCCGTGGGGCGTGAAGGTCTCCAACGTGGAGGTGAAGCACATCGACCTGCCTCTGGAGATGCAGCGGGCCATCGCCCGGCAGGCCGAGGCGGAGCGCGAGCGCCGCGCGAAGATCATCGCCGCGGAGGGCGAACACCAGGCCGCGGAGAAGCTCTCGATGGCCGCGGACGTGCTCAGCCGCAACCCCGCCACGCTCCAGCTGCGCTACCTGCAAACGCTGGTGGAGATCACCGGCGGCGGCAACCACACCATCCTGCCCATCCCCCTGGAGATATTGCGCGCGTTCGGCGCGATGCCCGCGCGGACTTCACGGCCGGAGGATGCTCGCGAGGAGGAGGACGAGGACGCGTCCCACGGACTGTCCTGAAACAACGAAGGCCCACCCGCGCACGGATGGGCCTTCAGGGTGAGACGAGACGTGAGCGGATTACAGCTGGCCGCTGTCCTCGATCTTCACGGGCTGGCGCGTGGCGCCGGACTGGCTGCCCACGGATTCAATCTTCTGCACCACGTCCATGCCCTCGACGACCTTGCCGAAGACGACGTGCTTGCCGTCCAGCCACGAGGTGGTGGCGGTGGTGAGGAAGAACTGCGAGCCGTTGCTGTTCGGGCCCGCGTTGGCCATGGAGAGGATGCCCGGGCCGGTGTGCTTGTGCTTGAAGTTCTCGTCCGCGAACTTCTCACCGTAGATGGACTCGCCGCCGTAGCCATTGCCGAGCGTGATGTCGCCGCCCTGGCACATGAACTGCGGGATGACGCGGTGGAAGGGCGTGCCCTTGAAGTGCAGCGGCTTGCCGCTCTTGCCCATGCCCTTCTCACCCGTGCACAGGGCGCGGAAGTTCTCGGCGGTCTTGGGAACGTCGTCGGAGAACAGCTCCATCACGATGCGGCCGGCGGGCTGGCCACCAATCGACATGTCGAAGAAGACCTTGGCGTTTGCCATGTTCACGTGCTCCACGGTGAGGGTTGGGCGGGACGTACCAGACCCGCGCGTCTCGGAGGCACCGGCTAGCACCTTCGCGTGCGCTGCGGAACAAATTCAGGGGGGCGGTGGGCCGCCTGGCCGCCCGTCGCGGAACAGCTCCGCGCCCTCCAGTGTGATGGCGCGGCGGCTCAGGCGCAGCGCCGCGTAGGTGGAGCCAATGGCCCGCGCGAGGATGGCGTGGCGGCGGTCCATGATGGCCACCTCCTCGCGCAGGAGCGAGCGGCGCGCGTGACCCTCCGGCAGCGTGCGCCATTCCCGGACCATGTCCCGCATGCGCGCGGTGATGCGCGAAATCTGATTGTCCAGGCCGGTGGCCAGGATGCCGCAGCCGGCCACCATCACCGCGGGCGTCACCGCCGTTCCAATGAGCTGGATGGAGGAGGGGTCCAGGCCGTCCACGCCGACGTTCATGCCCCCTTCCGTCC
>NZ_RAWL01000690.1:0-2558 GCF_003668885.1 Corallococcus sp. AB049A
GTGTTCGCGCTGGAGTCCGCGATGCACTTCCGGACGCGGCAGGACTTCCTGCGAGAGGCGTTCCGGGTGTTGAAGCCGGGAGGCCGGCTGGTGATGGCGGACATGGCGCAGAAGACGGACCGCGAGTCGGGGGCGGGGCTGCGCGCGAAGCTGCGCTACCGGTACTGGAGGGGGCTGATTGCGTTTCCGGAGGAGAACGTCTGGTCGACGGAGCGCTACCGTGAGGAGCTGCGGCGGGCGGGGTTCCAGGACGTGAAGGTGGAGTCCATCGCGGACGACGTGTACCCGGCGGTGAACACGGCGCTGGTGGCACTGCGGGGGATGACGCAGCTGGAGCGCCAGCCCGGGAGCACGTCCCTGCACCAGGTCCGGGCGGACGTGCACAAGGCGATGCGGATGACACCGGAGCAGCTGCAGTGGCCCGCGCTGTTCAACTGCGACGAGTACGCCGTGGTGTTCGCGCGCAAGCCGTGACGGTGGTTGACGGAGCGGCGCGGAGCGGCGGTAATCGGAAGCGGTAGGGCCTCCGGACCTGGTGGCCGGCCCGGTCTTCAAAACCGGTGAGGGGCTGCGAGAGCAGTCCCTGGCGAGTTCGATTCCCGTGCCCTACCGCCACACTCTTGATCTTTGAACTGGGCAGGTATGCTCGACAACCGGGAAGCCCGAGTCTTGCGGACGAATGCACGGGCGGTCAGTCGGCTATATGTAAATAGCGTATAGCCTTCCACAGACTAGGTCACCTTGCGCATCAGCCGACTAGTCCCATTCTCTCCTATGCGCAGACGGAGTTGTTCTGGAAGAACGTGCCACGAACGTCCGCATGCCTAGCACCTCACTGCGAGAGCGCTCGTCACCGAGGCGCATCGCAAGGGCAAAGAGTGTAATGGACTTATTCCGAGCTTGCGATGCTCGGAGCGGCCTGGCTGCACGGGCATCGCAAATCGAGTCAACGTCGGATGCTTCCGCGGCTAATCACTCTCCTACTTTCCGAAGAAGCCCCGGCAATACTTTGCAACGCCAACCGACGCAGAGTGACGACTGAAACGTATTTGCTCGCCGCCGGTGCGGCGAACGACGAGGAGGAGTCCTCCGCCCCAGGATTTCTTGAGACACCTTTCTGGGGGAATAACCTCCCCCTTGTGAGGTGGATGTGAAGAAGCAGCAGAAGCAGGACAGGACGTCGGAGCGCGGTCGGTTCTCGGCGAAGCGCAAGAAGGAGGCCGTGCTCCGGTTGCTCAAGGGAGAGGAACTCGACGCCCTGTCGCGGGAGCTGGGCGTCACGGCGGCCGTGCTGAGCGAGTGGCGGGAGAAGTTCCTGGCCGGAGCCGAGGCGAACCTCAAGAGCCGCGAGCCGGAAGCGGCGGACGACGAGGTGCTGCGGCTCAAGGCCATGGTGGGCGAGCTGATGATGAAGAACGAGCTGCTGGCCGAGAAGGCGCGGCTCTTGGAGGGAAACGCCCCGGGTTTTCCCTGGAGGAAGTCGAGAGGATGAGCGCCCGGCTCTCGCCTTCCAGCGGCAAGCAGTACGGCCTGGTGCTCGTGACGGCCACCTGGGGCGTGCCTCGCGCCACGGTGTACCGACACCGCGCCCGCCGTCAGTCCACGGATGCGCCGGCGGCTCGGCGCGGCCCCAAGACGGCGCTGACGGACGAGGCGCTGCGGGAGGCCATCCGTGGCGTGCTGGCGGCTTCGCCCTTCCTGGGCGAAGGGCACCGCAAAGTGTGGGCTCGGCTGCGCGTGCAGCACGTACGCACCTCGAAGGCCCGCTGCCTGCGGCTGATGCGCGAGGCGGGACTGCTGGCTCCGGGCCGTGCCCGCCGGGTGCTGGGCCCTCGCAACCACGACGGCACGATTACCACCGACAAGCCCGACGTCATGTGGGGCACCGACGCCACCTGCACGGTGACAACGCGGGAGGGCCAGGCCACCGTCTTCATCGCCATCGACCACGGCACCGCCGAGTGCGTCGGCATCCACGCGGCCAAGGTGGGCACCCGCTTCGAAGCCCTGGAGCCCATCCGCCAGGGCGTCAAGGCCCGCTTCGGTGCGTACGGACAGGGCGTGGCCGCGGGGCTGTCCATCCGCCACGACAACGGCAGCCAGTACACTTCCGATGCCTTCCAGAACGAGCTGCGCTTCCTGGGGGCCGCATCCAGTCCCTCTTTCGTCCGCAGTCCCGAGGGCAACGGCTGCGCCGAGCGATTCATCCGAACCCTCAAGGAGCAGTTGCTCTGGGTGCGCACCTTCTCCACCGTGGAGGAGCTGCGGCGGGCCCTGCTGGAGTGGGCTCACCGGTACAACGAGCACTGGCTGCTGGAGCGCCACCACTTCCTCTCGCCGAGTCAGGCCCGGCGAGCGCTGATGCAGTCGAAGCAGGCGGCCTGATTACAACCAATCTGGTGTCTCAATAATCCGGTGCGGTACAGGAGGAAGCCCTCTCTGCCAAGGTGAGTGAGACAGTCCGTACCCAGCAGTTTAGTGTGCAGGGCGACCCAGGCAGGGACGATGAATCCGGTGGTGGAAGAGGCTCGGGTCAGGGAGACCGAGGTGGTGGAGAA
>NZ_RAWL01000691.1:0-2555 GCF_003668885.1 Corallococcus sp. AB049A
TCGTGCGCTGGCGCGCCGACGGCCAGCTGGACTACCTCCAGCGGCTCGACTTCCAGGTGAAGGTGCGCGGCTTCCGCATCGAGCTGGGCGAAATCGAAGCCTCGCTCCTCGCGCATGCCTCCGTGCATGAGGCCGTCGTCCTCGCCCGTGAGGATGTCCCTGGCGACAAGCGGCTCGTCGCGTACCTCGTGCCCACTCAGGGCCATGAGTTGGACACCGCCTCGGTGCGCGCATTCCTCAAGGAGCGGCTGCCCGAGTACATGGTGCCCGCCGCCTTCGTCTCACTGGACGCGCTGCCACTGACGTCCAACGGCAAGGTGGACAGGAAGGCCCTGCCCGTCCCCGATGCTTCGCCTCTCGCGGACTTCGGCGCGCCTCGTGACGCCACAGAAGAGAAGCTCGCCGACGCCTTCGCCCAGGTCCTGCGCCGCGAGCGCGTGAGCGTCCACGACGACTTCTTCTCGCTCGGTGGCCACTCGCTGCTGGCCACCCAGCTCGTCTCTCGCATCCGCGCCGCCTTCGACACAGAGCTGCCGCTGCGCGCCCTCTTCGAGGCGCCCACCGTCGCTGCCCTCGCCGATCGCCTGCGCACCGCCACCTCCGGCCCGCGACTGCCGCCGCTCACCCGCGCCACCCATGAAGGCCCGCCGCCCCTGTCCTTCGCGCAGCAGCGGCTGTGGCTGTTGGATCAGCTCCAGCCCGGCAGCGCCGCGTACAACATCCCCGCCGCCCTTCGCCTGAAGGGCCATGTGGACATCGAGTCCCTGCGCCGCGCCTTCGAAACCCTGGTCGCGCGGCATGAAACGCTGCGCACCACCTTCTTCCAGCATCAGGGCCAGCCCGCTCAGCACATTCATGCGCCAGCGCAGTGGGCGCTGCCCCTGCTCGATGTTTCCTCACTGCCGGAGAAGCAAGGGGATGAAGAGGCGCGTCGCCTCGCGAACCTGGAGGCCCGTCGGCCCTTCGACCTGGAAACAGGCCCGCTCCTCCGCACGTCCCTGGTGCGCCTGGGAGACGCGGAGCACCTGCTGCTGGTGACGATGCATCACATCGTCTCCGACGGCTGGTCCATGGGCGTCCTCGTCCGGGAGCTGACCGCGCTGTACGCGGCATTCCATGCGGGGCAGGTGCCCGCTCTCGCGCCGCTGCCCGTGCAGTACGCGGACTTCTCCGTCTGGCAGCAGGCCTGGCTCCAGGGCGAAACGCTGGAGACCCAGCTCGCCTACTGGAAGGAAAAGCTCGCGGGTGCGCCCTCCGCACTGGACCTGCCCACGGACCGCCCGCGCCCGCCCGTGCAGTCGCACCGAGGCGCCGCGGTGGACGTGCGCCTGCCTCCGGAGGTCTCGCAAGCTCTCAAGGCCCTGGCCCAGCGCGAGGGCGCCACGCCCTTCATGCTGCTGCTCGCCGCGTGGCAGCTGCTTCTGTCCCGGTACTCGGGCCAGGACGACATCAACGTGGGTTCGCCGATCGCGGGCCGCACCCAGGCGGAGACCGAAGGCCTCATCGGCTTCTTCATCAACACCCTGGTCCTGCGCACGCACGTGGCCCCCAGTGCGACGTTCCGCGAACTACTGGCCCAGGTGCGCGGTACGACGCTCGCGGCCTACGAGCACCAGCACGTGCCCTTCGAGAAGCTGGTGGAAGTCCTCCAGCCCGTGCGCGACCTGAGCCGCAGCGCGCTCTTCCAGGCGATGTTCTCCCTGCAGAACACGCCCATGGAGGCGCTGCGCGTGCAGGGGCTGTCCTTCGAGCAGCTTCCGCTCGAAGCGAACTCGGCGAAGTTCGACCTGACGCTGACGATGCAGGACTCGCCTCAGGGCTTCGTCGGTGTCCTGGAGTACAGCAGCGATCTCTTCGACGCCTCGACCATGCAGCGCATGGTGGGCCACCTCGGAGTGTTGCTGGAGGCCATCGCCGCGAAGCCTGAGGCAACGCTCGCGAGCCTGCCGCTGCTCTCCGCTCCGGAGCGGCAGCAGCTGCTCGTGGACTGGAACGGCCCCAGCGCGGAGTTCCCTCGCGACCGTTGCATTCATGAGGCTTTCAGCGCCCAGGCCCTTCGTACACCTGACGCGCTCGCCGTCATCTGCCGTGATGAACGCCTCACCTTCCGTGAACTGGACACGCGAGCCAATCAGCTTGCGCACCGGCTGATGAAGCTGGGCGTAGGCCCTGACGTGCGCGTGGTGCTCTGCATGGAGCGCTCCGTCGAAGCCCTCGTGGGCATCCTCGGCGCACTCAAGGCCGGTGGTGCCTACGTCCCCATCGACCCCAGCTACCCGCGTGAGTGGCTGGCCCACGTCCTCCAGGACACCGGTGCGCCGGTCGTCCTGACCCAGCAGCGGCTGCGCGACTCACTGCCTCCGCACTCCGCGCACACCCTCTGCCTGGACTCCGACACTACGGACCTTGAGGCCCAAGACGCTCCGGGGACGTCCGTCACCCCAGAGCACCTGGCGTACATCATCTACACCTCGGGCAGCACCGGCCGTCCCAAGGGCGTGATGATTCAGCACCGCTCAGTGCTGAACCTGCGCGTCGCGCTTGCTGCCACCGTG
>NZ_RAWL01000692.1:0-2548 GCF_003668885.1 Corallococcus sp. AB049A
ACCTCCACGCCCGCGGTGCTGACCGTCGTGGCGCCCAGCGCGCCCTCGAAGTCCAGCGTGGTGAAGGCCTCCGCGCTCTGGCCGTCCGGCGCCACGGAGACGGAGATGCGGGCGTACTGGAGCTTTTGCGAGACGAGCGGGGCCTGCGCGCCGGGCACGGGGAGGGACACACCGTCGTGCTCGGCCTGCTTCAGGGTGGTGACGATTTCGGCTTCCGGTCCGGCCAGGGCGCCCAGCAGGCGCGAGCCCAGGAACACGAGGACGCAGGCGGCCGCGAGCACGGCGATGGCGATGCCCCCCAGCCGGCCCCAGTCCTCCGAGCGCCTCACGAGCCCAGCATCTTCTGGGCGCGCTGGGCGGCGGGCGTGCCCGGCAGACGCTTGAGGACTTCCTTCAGCGTGTTCTGCGCGCGCTCCGTGTCGTTGAGCTTCACGTACGCGTTGTGGAGGTCGAAGAGGGCCTCCTCCTCCAGCGGCGTGCCCGGGTAGTCCTTGAGCAGCCCCTCCAGGCGCTGGGCCACGGCCTTCCAGCGCTCGCGCCTGGCGTAGAAGGACGCGACGTACAGCTCATGGCGCGCCAGGCGCTCCCGGGCGTCATCCCGGTGCATCTTGGCGTCCTTCACGTACTGCGAATCCGGGTACTCGCGCAGGAAGACGTTCATGGCCCGGAGCGCGTCGTACATGGGCTTCTGCTCCTTCTCGTAGGAAGGCGGCAGGGCGAAGAACTCCGAGGGGAACTCCTGCACGTAGGACAGGGCCGCGCGGTAGGCCGCGTAGTCCACCTTGGGGTGCGTGGGGTGCAGCCGCATGAAGGAGTCGAACTTCTCACGCGCCTCCGGGAACATCTCCCGGGCGAAGTCCAGGTCCCCCAGCTTGAGCTCCGCCTCGCGGGCGGCCTCCAGGTAGGGGAACTTGGTGCGGACGTGGTCGAAGTACTTCTCCGCCTTGAGGTAGTCCTTGTCCTCCAGCGCGGCCTCGCCCAGGGCCAGGTTCTCCGCCGCCTGGGTGGCGTAGTCAGGCTCGCCCGCGGGCCCCGCGGAGAGGGCGGCACAGGCGGACAACATCAGGGCGGACAGGACGAGGACGGCGGAGCGCATCACGCCCCCAAACTATTCGTCCTGCCCGGAGGGGTCCAGCGAAGGTTCTCCCACCAGCCGGGTCACGATGTCCGGCGCGAAACCCCTGCCCAACAGGAGCCGCCCCGCCCGCGCCTGCTCCTTCGCGTCCAGCGGGCGGCCCGCCAGGCGCCTCTTCTCCAGCACCTGCCGGGCGGCCTCCAGCGCGTCGAAGCCCACCGCGTCCTTCGCGTCCGACAGCGCGCGCCGGGCCTCCGTGCCCTCCAGTCCGTGCGCTTGCAGACGCTGGAGCACGGCGCGAGGGCCCAGCTTCCCCTTGGACAAAAGGGCGGCGGCGCGGTCGCGCGCGAACTTCGCGTCGTCCAGGTAGCCCCACTCCGACAAACGGGCGAGCACCGCGTCGCGCACGGACTCCGGATAGCCCTTGCGCTCCAGGGCGAGCGACAGCTCATGCCGGCTCCTGCCGCGTGCCTTGAGCAGGCGCAGACAGGCATCGGTGGCGCGCTGGACAGCCTCGGGGCCTTCGGGCTCGTCAACCATCGCGGAGTCCCTACCATGTGGTAACAGGCCGAAGCCATGCACCCCATCCTCGCCCGCTTCCTCACCGCTGACGCCGCCAGGGAAACGCTCCGCAAGGAGAAGGCGGGCGAACCGCTGACTCCGGAGGAGCAGCACTTCGTGGCCGCCGCGGACACCAACCCCAAGCAGAAGGCCATGCTCCTGGGCGTCAGTGGCCGCGCGCTGTCCTCGGACGCACAGGCCGCGCTGGTGCTCCTGGCCGCGCACGCCGCCGCGCGCGCGCTCGCGGCGGACGAGTCCCTGGCCGCCGCCACGCAGAAGGCGCGCGAGGCGCTGAAGGAGGAGGGCGCGAGCGACGAGGAGTCGGATGCCTTCCTCGCGTCCATCCTGCTGGAGGAGGCCTTCGGCTACGAGCAGGAGGTGGACAGCTTCGACGCGGACTACGTGAAGGAGTCCCTGGGCGAGGTGCCCGCCCTGGCCTCGCTGTCCAAGGAGTCCGTGGACGCGCTGTTCCTCGCGTTCGCCAAGGCCGCGCCCAACGACGCGGACCGCAAGGCGCGCGAGCACATGGCGCGGGCGCTCTTCGACATCGCGTGGGCGGAGGGGCCCACCTCCATCAACCCGGAGCACCTGGAGACGCTGCTGGACAACGAGGTCGTCCAGGAGTCCGACGAGGTGCAGGACGCGCGCGTGCGCGCCACCGTGTCGCTGCTCCAGACGCTGGCGCACCAGGGGCTCATTGGTCCCATGCGCCTCACCCGGCTGCGCGCGCAGCTGGGGGACGACGACGCCTGAGCGGCGCCGCCCTCCCCTTTTCGTGAAGCGCTAGAAGCGTTCGATCTGGAAGTCGTCGTCGCCCCCGGCCGCCGGAGCGGGCGCGGCCACCGGGGCGGGCGTGGGCGGACGGGCCGCCACCTGCGGAGCTGTCTCTTATACACCTCTGACGCTGCCGAC
>NZ_RAWL01000693.1:0-2541 GCF_003668885.1 Corallococcus sp. AB049A
GCCAAATCGCCACCGGCGTCTTGACACTACAACTGTCACAACCTACTGTCAGGTTCGTGAGCACGCCCAAGACACAGACGGAGTGGAAGCTGGCCGCGCTGGCGGAGGAGGTGGGCGTCTCGCCTCGCACGGTCCGCTATTACGTCCAGCGGGGCCTGTTGCCCGCGCCGCCCTTCAAGGGGCCGGACACGGTCTACGGAGAGGAGCACCGGGTGCGGCTCAAGGCCATCCGGGTGCTCCAGGCGAGGTTCCTGCCACTGGACGCCATCCAGGCGGAGCTCCTGCGGCTGTCACCCGAGGAGCTGCGCCGGCTGGCGGAGTCGCCGGTAGGCCCGGGGACGTTGCCGGTGCCGGAGGAGCCTCCCCGGATGCCGCCGAAGCGGCCGGGAAAAGACCCGACGGTGGAGGTGGCGCGTTACCAGCGCTGGCTCCTGGCGCCGGGGTTGGAATTGCACGTGTCGGAGCAGGCGGAAGCGAAGGTCCGGGCGCTGGCGGAGCGGGTGCGCGCCCTCATCGAGGAGTCCGAGGAAGGAACGCCGTCATGAACGAGCAGGCGAAGTGTGGGCTGTTCACGCGTGAGGGGGCCCGGGTGCCCCTGCAGGGAGTGGAGGTCACCGGTGAGCTGCTCGGGGGGCACGCGCGGGTGCGCGTGACGCAGCGCTACCGCAACGACGAGAAGAAGCCGGTGGAGGCCGTCTACACCTTCCCCCTGCCCTCCGACGCGACGCTCAGCGCCTTCTCCATGACCTGCGCGGGCCGCCGCGTGGCCGGCGTGGTGAAGGAGCGCGAGGCGGCCTTCCGCGCCTACGACGACGCCATCACCGAGGGCCACGGCGCGGCGCTGCTGGACCAGGAGCGCGCCAACGTCTTCACCGCGCAGGTGGGCAACCTGTTGCCGGGCGAGGACACCCTGGTGGAGGTGGAGTTCCTGCAGACGCTCACCGCCGAAGAGGGCAGCGTGCGCTGGATGCTGCCCACGCTGGTGGCGCCCCGGTACATCCCCGGCGCGGTGCACGGAGACCGCACGGGCCACGGCGAAGCAGCCCCCACGACGCGGGTGCCGGACGCGGACCGCCTCACCCCGCCCCAGGGCCCGGTGGACTACGGGCTGAAGATGGACCTGCTCGTCGACGTGGGCCGTGACGTGGTGGTGGAGAGCCCGTCCCACCGCATCACCGTCACGAAGGACGGCACGCGCACGCGGGTGAGCCTGCAGCGCGATTCGTTCCTCAAGCACTTCGCGGGCGACGAGGTGGCGCTGGACCGGGACGTGGTGCTCACGATGCGCAACGCCAACCCGGACGTGATGCTCACGCCCGTGGTCACCCACCGCAAGGCGGAAGGGCCAGGCACGTTCGCGCTCACGGTGGTGCCGGACCTGCTGAACCTGGCGACGTCGCCTCCCCGGCAGGAGGTGGTGTTCGTGGTGGACACGTCCGGGTCCATGGCGGGCGACAGCCTGCCGCAGGCCCAGGCCGCGCTCCGGCTGTGCCTGCGCCACCTGCGCGAGGGCGACCGCTTCAACGTCATCGCGTTCGAGAACGCGTACCGTTCGTTCTCTCCGCAGACGGTGCCGTTCACCCAGCGCACGCTGGAGCAGGCGGATGCGTGGGTCGCGGGGCTCAAGGCCTACGGCGGCACGGAGCTGCTGGAGCCGATGGTCACCGCGATGAAGGCCGCGCCGGATGGCGTGGTGGTGCTGCTGACGGACGGCCAGGTGGGCAACGAGAACGAAATCCTCACCGCGGTGCTCGCGGCGCGCGGGGCGGGACGGGTGTTCTCGTTCGGCATCGGCACCAACGTGAGCGACGCGCTGTTGCGCGACCTGGCGCGGCGCACGGATGGCGCGGTGGAGTTCATCCACCCGGGGGAGCGCATCGACGAGAAGGTGGTGGCGCAGTTCTCCCGGGCGCTCGCGCCGCGCGTCACCGACCTGGAGGTGAGCTTCAACGGCGTGGAGGCCAGTGAGCTGGCGCCGTCCACGCTGCCGCCGCTGGTGGACGGCACGCCGTGGACGCTCTTCGGGCGCTATGCGCAGGCGGGCACGGGCAGCGTGACGCTGAAGGGACGGTCGGGCCGGGAGCCCTTCTCCCTCACGGTGCGGCTGGACCTGCCGTCGCTGTCGGACCGGCCCGTGGTGGAGAAGTTGTGGGCCGCCGAGCGCATCCGGGGCTGGATGGACGCGGGGCTGGTGGGCCGGCGCGCGGACGCGATGAAGGAGCGCATCGTGCGGCTCGCCGTCGAGCACCAGCTGGCCACGCAGTACACGTCCTTCGTGGTGGTGGAGGAGCGCCAGGGTGACCGCCGCGCGTCCGGCACGCCGGAGACGCGCGTGGTGCCGGTGAACGCGCCCGCGGGCTGGAGCATGTTCAATCCGGCCGCCCGGGACGCGGACGATGAGGCGCCGGGGGACGCGTTCATGCAGACGCCCGTGGGAGGGCGGATGCCCATGGAGAAGATGAAGCGGATGGCCTCGAAGCCAATGCCCAGGCCTGGAGCGGCACCGGGCCGCGCCCTGGGCAGCGCGGCCCCCCCGCCCCC
>NZ_RAWL01000694.1:0-2514 GCF_003668885.1 Corallococcus sp. AB049A
GGTCGTACTGGAGCCGGAGGCGGACACCTACGTCCGGCCCGACAGCCCGACCACGAACTTCGGCGCCGCGCAGAACCTGTGGGTCGACTCCGGCAAGGCCGAGACCTACCTGCGCTTCAATCTGGGCAACATCCCGGCGGGCTCGCACATCGCCTCCGTCCGGCTGGAGGCCCTGGCCTACGACGGCTCGGCCGCGGGTGGCGACGGCAGCGTCTACGCGCACCTGGTGCCGGACGACTCCTGGAGCGAGACGGGCATGACGTGGAACAACCGGCCGGCGGTGAACGGGAGCGACCTGGGCTCGTGGTGGCTGTGGAATGCCAACACCTCACCCAAGCCGCTGCAGCTGGGCGTCAACGCCGACGCGAAGCTGAAGGCCCCCGTGCAGCAGGCGCTGGACTCGGATGGGCTCATCTCCTTCCGGCTGCGCTCGCCGGGCTACCACACGGTGTATCGCTCGCGGGAGTACGGCGTCGCCAGCGAGCGGCCCCGGCTGGTCGTCAGCTACTTCGGGCCGGACGACGCCCAGGTGACGTCGCACCTGGAGGCGGCGTCCTTCTTCCCGGTGGCGGACACGTCCGTCTGGAAGAGCAACCCGAACGCGAACGCGGGCACGTCCATGGCGCTGACCGTGGACCGGGCGGACGCGGAGTCCTTCCTGCGCTTCGACCTCTCCGCCCTGCCGCCCACCGTCCAGGTGGCCTCCGTCGTCCTCGTCACCACGTCCTCGGGCGGCGACCTCACGGCGGGCGCGGACACGAACGTCTATACGCGGTGGGTCCCCGACAACACGTGGAGCGAGACGGCGATGACCTGGAACACCCAGCCCTCGGTGTTCAGCTGCGAGCTGGGCTCCTGGCAGTTCCCCAGCCGGCCGGTGCCGTACACCACGCAGGCGGGCATCAACGCGAGCCCGCTGCTGGTGCCCATCGTCCAGGAGACGCTGTCCATGAACGGGCAGCTGTCCCTCCGGCTCGACTCGCCGGGAAGCCGCTCGGTGTACGACTCGCGCGAGTACTCGAACACCAGCGCCCGCTGGCCGCGGCTCATCGTCTACTACTCCATCCCCACGGCCACGCCGTGAGGTAGGGACGGCTCAGGGAGACGCCGGGGACAGCGCCACCCGCTGTCCCACGGCGCCGAACTCCAGCTGCGTCACCTTCGCGCGAGGCGGGCCCAGCGTGGGCAGGATGAACCACGCCGCGCCCCGCAGGGCCTGGGGGTGGCGCAGCGTCGCCCCGGTCTCCAGCACCCGCTCCACGAGGCCGTCGGGACCGTGGAAGGTGACGCGCAGCGGCTGGGGCGGACCGAGCGCCCGGACGTAGAAGGCGTAGCGCTCCAGGCCATGGCCCAGGCCTCGGGACGCGAAGCCCAGCACCTCCAGGTTCCCCTGCCGCACGGACAGGGGCGTGAGGCCGTCAGGCAGGGGCGCGGGCTGCGGCAGGGGCGCCTCCAGGTCGTAGGCTCGCAGCGCGGCCTGGGGCGGGATGCCGGGCACGGGCGCGTAGGGCTCCGCGAGCGGCGACACGAGATAGGGGTGGTAGCCCCGCTCTCGCGCCAGCGCCACGTCCGGCGCCCGCCGGTACGCCATGCGCCCGCTCCAGAACATGAGGTTGAGGTTCTCGAAGTTGAGCGGTGCGTCGAAGTCCAACGCGGCGAAGAGGACGCTGTTCTTCGGCGTGTGCCGGGACAGCGCCAGGCCCACCTCGCGCGTGTAGCTGACGTACAACTCCTCCAGGTGCTCCGCCTGGTAGCGCGCCTTCTCCACCGGCAGCGTGAGGGCCAGGTGCCACGCGAGCACCGCCGACGCCGCGAAGCCCAGCCCCACGGTCATCCATTCGGGCCGGCGCGCGAGCCGGAAGACGATGGCGGTCAGCACGGCCGCGCCAAAGGACAGCACCAGTCCTTCCGCGAGCCCCGGCAGGGTCCGCGTCTGCTCCCACGACGCGGGAAGCGACTCGCGCAGGCGGGTCAGCACGGGCAGGTGCTCGATGGCCAGCGGCGTGGCGAGCCCCGCCAGCAGCACGGCCGCGAGCACCGGGTGGCGCCGCGCGTCCGAGCCCGCGATGGCGAGCGCGGCCATGACAGCGGGCACCGCGCCCCACGCGATGGCCGGGACCTTCACCGTGCCCAGGGACAGCACGAGCCACGTCGCCCCCACCCACAGCGCCAGCCCCACCGTCTCCAGCTCCCGCTTGCGCACGGCGCGCACCAGCAGCCAGCCAAAGGCCATCAGTGGCAGCACGTTCGCGAGCGGCTGGAGGCTCGTGCGGTTGACCTCGTTGAGGACGGCGTCCAGCGGGCGGCGCCAGGGGCCCACGTCCACGGCCGGATCAGGGAAGAGGTGCGCGCGCGTGACGCGCGACTCCAGGTCGTGCAGCTCCGGCCAGCGCCACGCGGAGTACAGGCTCCAGGGCGCCGCCACCACGCCGGCCGCGGCCACCATGGCCACCACCGTGCCTGGCCGGGGTCCCGGACAGAAGCGCAGCCGGCTCAGGGCCCACAGCGTCGCGC
>NZ_RAWL01000695.1:0-2507 GCF_003668885.1 Corallococcus sp. AB049A
TCACCGGGGTCTCCGGCTGGAAGGAGCGCGGCAGGTACACCTTCACCGTCGTGCCGTGCCCCAGCTCGCTGTAGAGCTTCACGTGGCCGCCGGACTGCTTCACGAAGCCGTACACCATGCTCAGCCCCAGGCCCGTGCCCCGGCCCTCCGGCTTCGTGGTGAAGAAGGGCTCGAACGCGCGCTCCATCACCTCCGGCGTCATGCCCCCGCCCGTGTCGGACACCGCCAGCAGCACGTACGACCCCGCCAGCACCTCCGGGTGGGCTTGCGCGTAGTGGTCGTCCAGCGACGCGTTGCTCAGCTCCAGCGTCAGCCTCCCGGCGCCTCCCATCGCGTCGCGCGCGTTGATGGCCAGGTTGAGGATGACGTTCTCCAGCTGGTGCGGATCCGCCAGCGTGTTCCACAGCCCGCCGCCGATGACCGTCTCCAGCTCCACGTCCTCGCCCAGCGCGCGGCGCAACAGGTCATCCATTCCCCGCAGCAGCCGGCCCAGGCTCAAGGAGCGCGGCTCCAGCGGCTGCCGCCGCGAGAACGCCAGCAACTGCCCCGACAACCGCGCCCCGCGCTCCACCGCGCTCAGCGCCGAGCGCACCCGGCTCAACCCCCGCTCGTTGCCCGCGAGGTCGCGCTGGAGCAACTGGAGATTGCCGCCCACCACCTGGAGCAGGTTGTTGAAGTCGTGCGCCACGCCGCCCGTGAGCTTGCCCACCGCCTCCATCTTCTGCGCCTGCCGCAGCTGGTCCTCCGTCTGCCGCTGCGCCGTGACGTCGCGCCCGCTGGCGTACAGCACGCCGTCCTCCGGCACCGGCACCGCCGTCCAGGAGATGCGCCGGTAGCCGCCGTTCTTGCAGCGGTAGGCGCTCTCGAAGCTCAGCGTGGGATTTCCTCCCTCCAGGCTGTGCACCTCGGCGCGCGTGCGCGCGTAGTCCTCCGGGCGCTCCAGCCACTCCGACGTGCGGCCCAGCAGCTCCTCCTCCGTCCACCCCAGCATCCGCGTCCAGGCCGGGTTGACGCTGAGGAACCTCCCCTCCGCCAGGCTCCCCACCACCAGCAGGTCCTGGGACACGTTCCACACGCGGTCGCGCTCCCGCGTGCGCTGCTCCACGCGCTCCTCCAGCGTCTCGTTGGCCTTCTTCAGGTCCGCCAGCGCCTTGAGCCGGGACAGCGTCGCCCACACGCGGTCGGCCACGTTGCGGCACAGCTCAATCTCCTCGTCCGTCCACACGCGCGGCTGCACGTCGTGCAGGAACAGCACCGCCACGAACCGGCCGTGCTCCAGGAGGGGGATGTTGAACAGCGCCCGGATGCCCACCTGCTCCAGCGTGGCCGCCCGCGGCGCCGTGCGCGGGTCCTCCCGCACGTCCGGGATGGCCACCACCTGGCCCTTGAGCAGGTCCTCCAGGAACACGCCGTAGTCGTGGAAGCGGTGCACCCCCTCCACGCGCCCCACGTCCGGTGACGCCACCCAGTTCGGGTGCATCAGCACCAGCGCGTGCGCCGCGTCCACCGTGCCGTAGCCCGCGCGCGGCACGCCCAGCAGCCGCCCCACCACCTCCATGGCCAGCTGCGCGGCGGCGTCCGGGGACGTGGCCTCGCGCAGCCGGTCCGCCATGTCCAGCAGCGCCGCCTGCCGCAGCTCCGCGTGCTTGCGCGCGTCGATGTCCACCAGCACGCCGGGAAAGCGCAGCGGCCTGCCCTGCGCGGAGAGGTGGCAGTGGCCGCTGGCCTCCACCCACCGGTAGACGCCGTCGGCGCGGCGCACGCGGTACTCGGCGCGGTACGCACCGCCCGCCTTCAGCACGCGGGCGATGACGGCCTCCACCCCGGGCCGGTCCTCCGGGTGGATGGCCGCCACGAACTGCTCAAGGGGCAGTCCTTCGCGCGCCTGCATCGGATCCAGCGAGAAGGAGTGCGCGAAGCGCTCGTCCGCGACGACGCGGTTGCCGGGCACGTCCCACACCCAGGTGCCAATCATCGCCTCGGCGTTCAGCGCCAGCTGCACGCGCTCGTTCGCCGCGCGCAGCGCGTCGTCGGCCAGGTGGCGCTCGGTGACGTCCTGGGCGATGCCAACGAGCTGCACCGGCTTGCCGGCCGCGTCGTACACCAGCGACGCGCGCCGGTGGATCCACCGCACCTCGCCGGTGTCCCGCTTGCGGACGCGGTACTCCACCGACGGCGTGACCTGCCCCGCGGCCCGGGTGCGCGCGTTGGACACATGGCGCCGGTCCTCCTCCAGCGCCAGCGCCTCGATGTCCGTCGCGGGCAGCGTCTCCGTGATGGGCACGCCGTACAGCCGGCAGAACTCCGGCGTCACCGTCATCAGGTTGGTGGCGATGTCCAACGTGAACACGCCAATGCCGCCCGCCTCCTGCGCCAGCCGCAGCTGTTCGTGCTTCACGCGCGCGTCGGCGCCGTCATCCAGGCCCGCGTCGCGCAAGCGCAGCCGCAGACGTTCGACCTCGGCCCTCAGGGCCTGTTCGGTTTCGGAAGGGGGCGCGCTCATGAGC
>NZ_RAWL01000696.1:0-2465 GCF_003668885.1 Corallococcus sp. AB049A
GCATCGAGCTGGGTGAAATCGAGTCCTGCCTGCTGAAGCACCCTGCCGTGCATCAGGCCGTCGTGCTGGCTCGCGAGGACGTGCCCGGTGACAAGCGACTCGTCGCCTACGCCGTCCCCGAGGCGGGAGCGCCCCTGGACACCACCGAGCTGCGTGCATTCCTCAAGCAGCACCTGCCCGAGTACATGATGCCCTCCGCCTTCCTGGTGCTGGAAGCCCTGCCGCTCAACACCAACGGCAAGGTGGACCGCAAGGCGCTCCCCGTGCCCCAGAGCGGTGCAGCCGCCTCCACCTACGTCGCGCCGCGGAATCCCACTGAGGAGCAGCTCGCGGCCATCTGGGCAGCCGTTCTGCGCGTGCCGCAGGTCGGCATGAAGGATTCCTTCTTCGATCTGGGCGGTCACTCGCTGCTGGCGACCCAGGTGGTCTCGCGAGTGCGTGCCGCGTTCAGCGTGGAGCTGCCCCTGCGCGCGCTCTTCGAGGCCCCCACCGTGGAAGCCCTAGCGGCGCGTCTGGCGGGGCTCACCCGCACGAGCACGGCGCGGATCACACGTGTCTCCCATGACGGACCCCTGCCGCTGTCCTTCGCCCAGCAGCGGCTGTGGCTCATCGACCAACTGGAGCCGGGCAGCGCGCTCTACAACATGCCCGTCGCCGTCCGGCTGGAGGGCCACCTGCGCGCCGACGTGCTGGAGCACGCCCTGCAGGAAGTCGTGCGCCGGCACGAAGCCCTGCGCACCACCTTCGCGCAGGTGGAGGGAGCACCGGTCCAGATCATCCATCCCGACAGCCACCAGCCCCTGGCCCTCGTGGACCTCTCGGACCTTCCCGAGCCCCAGCGCGAGCCCGAGACGCGGGTCCGCGTGGAAGCGGAGATGCGCCGGCCCTTCGATTTGCGCACCGGGCCGCTCCTGCGCACGCTGCTCTTCAAGCTCTCCGGGCGCGAGCACGTCCTCGTCGTCACAATGCACCACGTCGTCTCCGACGGCTGGTCTCTGGGCGTGCTGGTGCGTGAAGTCTCGGCCCTCTACGAGGCCTTCGCCGCCGGACAGCCGTCACCACTGCCCGCGCTGCCGGTGCAGTACGCGGACTACGCCGACTGGCAGCGCCGCACGCTTTCGGGTGAGACGCTGCGGCAGGAGATGGCCTACTGGGAGGCGAAGCTCTCTGGCGCTCCGGCCGTGCTGGAGCTGCCCACCGACTTCCCCCGACCAGCCATCCGGAGCACCGCGGGCGCGACCCTGGGCTTCACGCTGTCGCGTGAGTTGACGGAAGCCCTGCGTGGACTGGCACACCAGGAAGGCGGCTCGCTCTTCATGGTGCTGCTCGCGGCCTGGCAGGGGTTGCTTGCTCGCTACACGGGACAGCAGGACCTCAGCGTGGGCTCGCCCATCGCGGGCCGCACGCGCGCGGAGACCGAAGGCCTCATCGGCTTCTTCGTCAACACGCTCGTCCTGCGCGCGAAGGTGGATGCGGATCAGTCCTTCCGTGCGTTGCTCCAGCAGGTGCGCGCCACGGTGCTGGAGGCCTATGAGCACCAGGAGGTGCCCTTCGAGAAGCTGGTGGAGGCCCTGCAGCCCACGCGAAGCCTCAGCCACACGCCGCTCTTCCAGACGCTGCTCGCGCTCCAGAACGTGCCCACGGAGGACGTGCGGCTGACGGACCTCCGGCTGCGGAGGTTGGAGGCCACCCACTCGACGTCGAAGTTCGACGTGAGCGTCTTCTTCACGGAGACGCCCGAAGGCCTGCACGGCACGTTGGAGTACAGCACCGCCCTCTTCAAGCAGAGCACCGTGGAGCGGATGGCGAGCCACCTGCGCACGATGCTGGAGGCCGTGGCCGCGAAGCCCGAGCAGCCCATGGCGGAAGTGCCGTTGCTCACGGGAGTGGAACGTCAGCGCATCCTGGTGGAGTGGAATGACACGGCCGCTGTCAGCCCCACGGACATCCCCGTCCACGTGCACTTCACCCAGCAGGCCCAGCGCACGCCCGACGCAGTGGCCCTGGTACTGGGCGAAGTGACGCTGACGTATGCGCAGCTCGAAGCCCGTGCGAACCAACTGGCCCATCACCTGCGCGGCCTGGGCATCGGCCCGGGTGCACGCGTGGGCCTTGCCGTCGAACGCTCCTTCGAGCTGGTAACGGCCCTGCTCGCCATCCTCAAGGTGGGCGCAGCCTTCGTCCCCGTGGATCGCAATGCCCCTGTGGAGCGTATCGCCGCACTCCTGGAGGACGCGGACGTCAGCGTGACGCTTACGCACCAGCCCTTCGCTTCACTGCTGCCTGCTTCCGGCACACGCGTCTGGCTGGATGCGCAGTCCGCTGAGATTGCCGCACTGCCCACGCATGCGCCGGACATCCACGTGGACGGTGAAGCGCTGGCCTACGTCATGTTCACCTCGGGCTCCACGGGCCGCCCCAAGGGCGTCTGCGTGCCCCACCGGGGCATCACCCGCCTGGTGCTC
>NZ_RAWL01000697.1:0-2449 GCF_003668885.1 Corallococcus sp. AB049A
ACGAGGAAGGGGAATGGGGATGGGGCACGGCGGGCTCGTGGCGTACGTGGAAGCACAGATTGAGCGCGACATCGCGCTGGGACGGATTCACCCGAGCGGGCAGTTCGGCTCGGAAGCGAAGCTGGCGCGCCACTATGACGTCTGCCGGGGCACCATGCGCGAAGCACTGCGGCGGCTGGCGGCACGGGGCCTGGTGGTGCAGCGGCCTGGACGCAAGACGCGCGCGGTGCCGCTGGATGAGTCACTAACGCTGGAGAACCTGGGGCTGGCGCTGCATGACACGCGCTCGCCGGAGGCCCGGTGGCTCTTGGAGGGCTACTTCAGCCTCAGGCGGCAGGTGATGGTGGAGCTGCTGTCCGACTGCTGCGCACGGGCCTCCAAGCGGGACTTGGACCAGCTGGCGGGCATTTGCTTCGGGCTTTGGGACGCGGCGCGCTGGGAGTCAGGGGCTTACTGCGCCCAGGTGGAATTCGAATTGCTGCGGCTTGCGGCCCGCGTGGCGGACCGGCCCGGGCATGTGCTGCTCGTGCAGTCTCTTCAGCGGGCCTTCATGGTCGGCGCGGCCCAGCTGCTGCCTCTTCTGGGAGGTGAGCCGCTGCGCCAGTGGGCGAACTGCGCGAAGGGTGCCCTGCATGATCGCGATACGCGGGCCATCCAGCATGACCTGCCGACGCTGATGAAGGCACACGATGACCGCGTGCTGGATGCCTTCGTCCCTGCTCCCAGTCAGCCTGTCGCTCCGGAGGCCCCGTGCGCTGCGCTTGTCGTTGGGGACTCCGAGGTGCCTGGGGTTGCCCTCTCCCCCCATGTGGAGGCCCTTCCCGAGGAGCCCGACAGCGGAGCTTCAGTGTCTCCTGCCTGCATCGGATTCACTTCGTTCGAGTCTGAGGACGAATGCGTTGGGAGGGGCGGTCTGGGCCGGTGGGTGGAGCGCATCTCCCGGTTCGTGGCGGATCTGCTCAGCGCTGTTCGACGCCCGCTGATGCCGAACCTCTCATCGTCGCCTCGTCCGGACGTAGCTTCGCGCGCACGCGCGGGTCCAGCTTGAGGATGACCGCCTCCACCGCCTGTGCCTGGGAGTAATCGTTGGCCGGCGTGAGCAGGAAGATGCCGACGGCCGCGTCACCTCTCGCCGCCAGCGCCACCTTGCGCACCTGCTCGATGAGGTCCTGCTTGGAGTCCACCTGCCCCCGGCTGAAGGCCAGCTTGCCCAGCAGCTGGTGCGCATAGCCGTCCTTCACCTGGAGCCTGTGGGAGGTCATCTCGATGCCCTCTGGCAACGTCTCCAGCAGGAAGATGACCGACGCCGCATCCTTCACCCCCTCCGCCCGGACCAGCACCTCGCGGTCGCGCTCGGGCAGGGACTCGCCGTAGCCGCGGTACTCGTTCTGCTTCAGGGCCTTGCCATGCAGATAGGTCGGCCCCGAGCATCCCAGGAGCGCGATGGCGCCCGCCACGAGGGAAAGACAGACAGGCCGAAGGTTCATGCCCTGGCGGTCTAACACACACATCGTAGAGCCTCTCATGGACCCGAAGTGCGCCTCTTTGTTCGCGAAGCTGGAAATGGAGTCCCCCACTTCGGCGTAGAACGGGCCACATGCTCAGCCTGCGCAACCTGGTGAAGGTGTACCCGGGCCCGGTGACGGCCCTTCGTGGCGTGGACCTGGACGTTCCCAAGGGGATGTTCGGACTGCTCGGGCCCAACGGCGCGGGCAAGTCCACGCTGATGAAGATTCTCTCCGGCCTGCTGGAGCCGACCTCCGGCGAGGTGACGCTCGACGGTCTGGACCTGGTGCGCCACCCGGAGGCGCTGCGCCCGCACCTGGGCTACCTGCCGCAGGAGTTCGGCTTCTACCCATACCTCTCCGGCCAGGACATGCTGCGCTACCTGCTGGAGCTCAAGGGCGTCACCGCGCCGCAGGGGCTGAAGGCCCTGTGCGCCCAGCTGCTGGAGCGCGTGAACCTCACCTTCGCGGCGAAGCGCAAGGTGAAGGAGTACTCCGGCGGCATGCGGCAGCGGTTGGGCATCGCGCAGGCGCTGGCCGGAGACCCGAAGCTGCTCATCGTGGACGAGCCCACCGCGGGCCTGGACCCCGAGGAGCGCCAACGCTTCTACCGGCTGCTCGCGGAGATGGCCCACGAGCGCACGGTGCTGCTGTCCACGCACATCGTGGAGGACGTGGCCATGCTCTGCCCGCGCTTCGCCGTCATCCGCCACGGCCGCGTGATGGCCATCACCAGCCCCAGCGAAGCGAAGGCCGCCCTCCACGACACCCTCTTCGAGGGCACCGTCCCCCCGGCCGGCATGGCCGCCTTCCAGCAGGCCCACCGCGTCACCCAGGCCGTGCTCTTCGAGGGCAAGAACCGCGTACGCATCCACGCCGCCCCCGGCACGCCCGTGCCCCCAGGCTTCGAGCGCACGCCGCCCACGCTGGAGGACGCCTACCTC
>NZ_RAWL01000698.1:0-2441 GCF_003668885.1 Corallococcus sp. AB049A
ACAGTGTTGTCAGGCCCTCCCTGCCATCCCGCCACATCCCCACTGACATCCCTGTCAGGGAACCGTGGCGGGCCCCCACGAAAAGCCACTGCCCGCCCGCTACTCGCCGACGACGGAGCGGATGGTGTCGCGCATGGAGTGCCGGGCCTTCCAGCCCACGTCCTGCACCCAGCGGTTGCCGTCCACGGCGCAGAGGAACTGGATGTGGTCCAGCTCCGGCGGCGGGAAGTTGGCCAGCCGGTAGCGGAACATCAGGCCCAAGAGGGGCCGGGCCACGGGGTGTGGCACGGGGATGGCGGTGTGGCCCAGCTCGCGCAGCACGGCGGACAGGGGGACCTGGCCGGGGCCCACGACGTTGTAGACGCCCTTGGGCTCCGGGCGCAGGGCCTCCACCATGGCGCGGGCCACGTCCTCCACGTGGATGAGCTGCACCATGGGGTCGAAGCCCGCCATGGTCCACGGGCGGCGCAGCCGCAGGTAGTTGGACGGCGCGTTCTTGATGGTGGGCCCCACGATGTGGACGGGCCGCAGGATGACCGTCTCGATGTCGGGGTGCTTCCAGAAGAAGCTGTGCGCCAGCATGTCCACTTCGATGAGGTCGCGCACGCCGGAGAAGCGGCTCGCGGCCATCAGCGGCGCGTCCTCCGTGAGGAAGTTGGAGTTGTCCGGGCTGGGGCCGTAGACGTTCGCCGAGGACAGCACCACCACCTTCTTCACGCCGTACTTCGCGCAGTACTCCAGCAGGCGCGTGGTCCCCACGACGTTGAACGAGTGGTGCTCCTCCTCGCTCATGCGCGGGTCATGCATGATGCCCATGTGGATGACGGCGCGGACCTCGTTCTTGCGGAAGACGTCCTCCGCCTTCTTCTTGCGCAGGTCCAGCTGGTGCATCTCGACGTCCTTCGGCTTCCCGATGAAGGGACGCCGGTCGATGCCGATGATGCGCTCGCGCTTGTGCAGCTGCTTCGCCAGCGTGCGGCCCAGGTTGCCGCTGATGCCGGTGACGACGACGGCCGGGCGTTTGTCCACCGCGCTGGCGTCCTTCTCCTCGTTCGCGGCGCTCACCAGAACACGCTCCTGCGCTCCTTGAGCCCCTGGTGGAGCATCGCCTGGATGGCGGCCTTCACGGTGCGCACCTTCTTGTCCAGCTCACTGTCCTCGTCGTCCGCGCGGCCGGTGAAGTGGAGCGCGTCCCCGAAGTAGATGCGGTACTTCGTGGGCAGCGGGAAGGGCGTGCCCGTGGGGGTGATGGGGAAGGACGGGAAGCCCAGCAGCTTCGCCACGGGCTTCAAGTTCATCAGCGCGGGGGCCTGCTCCTCCGCGCCCACCACGGCGATGGGCACGATGGGCGTGTTCGTCTCCAGCGCCAGGCGCATGAAGCCCAGGCCGAACTCCTGGAGCTGGTAGCGCTGGGGCCAGAGCTTGTTGAGCCCGCGCGTCCCTTCCGGGAACACGAGGATGGCCTCCTCCGCCTCCAGGAGCCGCCGGCAGTTCTCCGGCGTGCCCACGATCTGGCCCACGCGCGCCATGAACGTGGAGACGTACGGCAGGGACGGCACCCACTTCTCCACCATGCTGCGGATGGCGCGCGGCGGGTTGCCCTCCACCATCAGGGCGATGCCAATCATCGCGCCGTCCAGGGGCAGCTGGCCGGAGTGGTTGGACACCAGCAGCACCCGCCCCGGGGGGATGCGGTCCGCGCCGTAGGCCTCCACCCGGAAGTAGTGGCGGTAGAGCCACATGAACGGGGCGATGGCGGCCAGGCTGTAGTCCAGGTTGAACCCGAACGGGTCCACCCCGTACTCGTTCTCCGTCCGGGCCAGGGCCTGGAGTTGGTCGGACTGCTGCTCGCCGGCCATGCGCTCGGTCCACTCGCGCAGGCCCTTCTTCACCTTGTCGCTGAAACGCTCCAGCATGGGCCCGCTCTTAGCACCCCCGCTTGCACGCTGGGAGTGGGCGGACAACCCGCGACGCCCTTCTGACGATAATCCGCCGGAAGGAGCCCCCATGCGCATCCCCTCCAAGCCCTCCCGGACGTCCGCCTCGGGGTCCACCGTCGCCGCCACGGTGCTGACGCTCGCCTCCTCCGGGGCCGCCGCCGGACGGCTGGCCGCGGACGTCAGCGGCTTCCAGCCCCAGGCCGCCACGGCTTCGTCACGGACGGGCAACACCGTGGCGGTGAACACGTTGGCCTCCCAGAAGGCCAGGGCCTCCGGCCTGGAGCGTGCGCCCTCGCAGGCCGTGTCCTTCGTGCGCGACTTCAACGCGCGCCTGGACCTGCCGCCCGCGCGCCTGAAGGAGAAGCTGGCGCAGATGCGGCAAAGCCCCTCCGCCATGTTCCGCGCCATGCCCGCCCTGTTCCACGCGGACCTCCGGGGCCCGTACGCGCAAGGCGCGCGGCTGACGGACCGGCCCGCGCCGGACATCCGGGTGGTGGGGGA
>NZ_RAWL01000699.1:0-2436 GCF_003668885.1 Corallococcus sp. AB049A
TCCCCAACTCCGGCGCCACCCACTCGCGCTCGCCACCCTCCGGCAGCGAATCCGTCGCCATCCAGTGCAGCGCACGGAAGTCCGGCGCCTGCTCGAAGACGAAATCAGAAAGCTCCAGGATGCCCGACGTGGTGAGCACCACCGTCGCTTTCGCGTCCTGGATGATGGCCCGCAGCCGGGGCAGGGTGCGCTCCAGCCGCATCGGGTCCGGCGGATACGCGGGCACCGCCACCGCCCCGGCATACAGGCAGCCGAAGAACCCGGCGATGTAGTCCAGCCCCGGCGGGTACAGCAGCAGCACGCGCTCGCCCACGGCGCCACGCTCACTCAGCGCGGATGCAATCCGCCGCGCGCGCACGTCCAGCTCCGACGCGCTCCAGACGCTCTCCTCTCCGTCGTCTCCCAGGAAGGTGTACAGCGGCGCTTGGGCGGAAGACCCCTGGGCAAGGGTCAGCAACAAGCCAGAGAGGCTTCGGGGGGCGAGGTCGGTCACGGGGGGAGGCCGTCCAGGTGTCGAAAAATTTCGACACTTCATAGCAGCCCGGATGCTCAATCCCGTAGGCGCTCCCGGTGACGAATCACAGGAGGCCCGGACACGCCGTCAAGTCACGCGCGGCCGAACAGCCCCTTCAACCACCCCATGAAACCTTTCTGCCTGGACACGACGGCGGCATCCGGGGCCTCCTCCGTGACGACTGGAGCGGACGCCGCCACCTTGCGCGTCGCCGGAGCCGCGTTCCCCGGCGTCACCACCGGAGGCACCGGCGCCTGCGCGGCCTCCTCCTGCGCCAGCCGGGCCTTCACCGCCTCCGGCGTGTCCCGGGTGGTGAACGTGCTGACCACCTCGCGCCCCGTGGTGCCTTCCTTGGCGGTCACCTTCAGCAGTGACTCGTTGTTCACCTCGAAGGTCACCGTCACCTGCACCGCGCCCCGAGGCTTCTTCGGCAGACCCGCGAGCCGCAGCGTGCCCAGGTACTCGTTGTCCTGCGCGCGCTCGGAGTCACCCTGGAACACCGTGAGCTCCAGCTCCGTCTGCCCGTCCCGGTGCGTGGACAGCGTGTAGGTCTTGGCCGCCGGCAGCGACACGTTGCGCTCCAGCACCGGCTTGAAGCGCCCACCCGGCAGCGCCACGCCAATGGCCATGGGCAGCACGTCGATGAGCACCACGCCTTCCAGCTGCCCCAGGCTGTGCGCCAGCAGCGCCGCGCCCAGCGCCACGGCCTCGTCCGGGTGCACGCCCTTGCTGGGCGGCCTGCCGAAGAACTTCGTGATCTTCTCGTGCACCAGCGGGAAGCGGCTCTGACCACCGACCAGAATCACCTCGTCGATGTCCGTGGGCTTCAGCCCCTTGGCCTGGAGCACCTCCTCGCAGACCTGGACCGTGCGGTCCACCAGCCCCTCCGTCAGGGCGATCAACTTCTGCCGCGTGAGCGTGACGTCCAGGTCATACGGCTTGTTGTCGATCATCGTGACGAAGGCCACGTGCACCCGCATCTCGGAGCGCTCGGAGAGGGCGCACTTGGCCCGCTCCGCCGCGTCGTTGATGCGCTGCAGGGCCACCCGGTCCCCCTGGAACGCGCGGCCCGTCTGCCGCTCGAACTCCTGGAGGAGGTACTCCACGATGGCGTTGTCGAAGTCGATGCCGCCCAGGAACGTGTCGCCGCCGGTCGAAATCACTTCGTAGACCGTGTCGTGCAGCTCCAGCACCGACGCGTCGAACGTGCCGCCGCCCAGGTCGTACACCAGCACGCGCTGGTTGAGCTTCTTGCCGTAGCCGTACGCCAGCGCCGCCGCGGTGGGCTCGTTGAGGATGCGCTCCACGTACAGGCCCGCGAGCTTGCCCGCCTCGCGCACCGCGTGCCGCTGGTTGTCGTTGTAGTAGGCGGGCACCGTGATGACCGCCCGCGAAATCTGCTGCCCCAGCTGGTTCTGCGCCACCTCGCGCACCTCGCGCAGGATCAGCGCGGAGATCTGCTGGAGCGAATAGATGCGGTCACCCAACCGCACCGCCGCCTCGCCGTTCTGGCCCGCGGCGATCTCGTAGTGGAAGCGGCCTTTGATCTGCCCCACGATGGGCGACGCGTACGGCCGGCCCACCAGCCGCTTGGCGCCGTACACCGTCTGGCGGGGGTTGGTGAGCATCTGCCCCTTCGCGGGGTGGCCCACCACCAGCCTGCCGCGCTGGTTGAACGCGAGGATGGAGGGCACCGTGTTGTGGCCCTCGCGGCTGGGCAGCACCCCGGGCTTGTTGCCGCGCACGAACGCGGCGCACGAGTTCGTCGTCCCCAGGTCGATGCCGATGACCGGCCCCGTCCGGGGAGGCTCGTCGATGGTCAGCCCCAGTGACGCATCCGTCACCATCTCCAGCGCGGGCGCGGCCGGGGCGTCCATCCGGGCCGGGGCGTTGGCCTCCGAGATGGCCGGGGGCAGGGCCTG
>NZ_RAWL01000069.1:0-26704 GCF_003668885.1 Corallococcus sp. AB049A
TGCAGTTCACGGTGGAGGGAGGCGCGGCCGAGCAGGTGGAGATCCTCAAGGACACCACCGTACTGGTGAAGCCCACGGGGAGTCCCTACTCGTTCACCTGGGACACCACCTCGGAGGCAGAGGGGACGTACCAGCTGTCCATCCGCGCGACCCGTGGTGGAGCCGCTTTCATCAGCGCGCCCAGGACGGTCATCGTGGACCGGACCGCACCCACCGTGGCGTCCTTCCTGCCGGCCAGGGACGCGGCGACCGTGGGCGTCCACGACGCCATCCAGGTCACCTTCAGTGAGCCCATGAATCCGAACTCTGTGACGGAGTCGGCCGTGGGGCTCAAGACGGGGACCGGCGCCGCCATCGCGAAGTCCGTGGCTCTCTCCGCGGACGGTAGGACGCTGACCGTGACGCCGATGAGTGCGCTGAGCGCACCGAGTACTGTCCAGGTAGACCTCACCGCCGCCGCGAGCGCCCTGACGGACCTGGCGGGGAACGGCGTGGCGGCCGCGCCAGCATGGTCGTTCTCCGTGCCAACGTGGTTGCCCTTGGGCGGCGCAGTCAGCGCGGTTGAGGGCCGGACCTCAGCAGAAGACGTCGTGCTGAAGATGGATCGGAATGACCGGCCAGTGCTCGCTTGGGCTGAATCAGATGGCTCAAGCAAGAATGTCTATGTGGCTCGGTGGACAGGGACGACCTGGGCCACGCTGGGCGGCGGATTGAGTGGCCTCACGGGCTCGGGGACGGATGCAACGCAGCCTACGCTCATCATTGACTCCGTGAACCGGCCGGTCGTTGCATGGCATGAAGAGACTCAAGCCGGAGGGAATATTTCTATCTTTGTACGTCGATGGACAGGGACTGGTTGGGAATCGCTCCCATCCATTCCCCTGCACTCTGGTGACCTCGAAATATCGGAACCATCCCTCGCGGCGGAACTGAACGGTGTCCTCCATCTCTATGCTCGCAATGGCAACGAAGGCATCGCGGAAATTGGCCACTACCAACTAACGACTGGGGGTCAAGCGTGGACTCGCACGCTCATTCCGCGCCCCCCGGAATCACCTCGCGTCTACTCGTTCTCCACTGCTACTTCCTCGAGCAGCATCTACGTCTCATACAGCATCCTGGACACGAGTACATATGACGGCCGAGTCGTCATTGGCGTCGCAGAGAACGAATCCAATCCAATGGGGGGAAGCGTCCTCGGGAATGCATCCTGGAGCCCCACCATCGCAGTCGATAGCAATGGCCGCCCTTGGGTCGCGTGGTCTGAGTCTGCCTCGATGCCGACAACCGATGGTCGGATTCAATGGGCGCGGTGGGAAGGCACAAAATGGACGTCACCCGAAACGGTCAGCGCCTCATCCACCGGCAATGCAGATCCTGTCCTGTCAATGAGCACGGGAAGCCCTTATGTCCTGGCATGGAGTGGCATCACCGGTGCTGAGCGGAGCATCTTCGTGAGTCGCTGGGTTGCTGGCGGCTGGCAGTCCATTGCCGAACCGCTCAACGCCTTGGCAACCACGGGCACTCCCGCCTCCGGGCCATCCATCGCAATGGACTCCGATGGTCGCCCCCTCATTGCCTGGACCGAAGAAGATGCCACTGCGGCAAGCATCTACGCCTTCCGCCTTAACATTTAGCCGCAACCACTCTGAGCGAACACAGTCAACCCACCCGAACCCAGAAAGCGCAAACCCCATGACACACAAACAAGCAAACGCGCTCAAGATTCTCACGACAATCATTTCACTCGTCGCATGCGGCCCCGTATCCAACACGGACGATGCATCCAGCAGCATTGAGGCGTCCTCGCAGACGGCGGACCTCACGCGATGCCGCAAGGACGCCAACCAGCCAGCGGGGTGCGCATATGGCGACTACTGCCTTCAAACTGCAGGTTGGTGCCTTGATGTTCCAAGCCCCACTTGCAGCAACTTCGCCATTCATGGAACCAACTGGGACCCAAGCACATCAACCGGGCCGGTCATCTACGAGGCAACGGCGGTCAGCTTTGCGGTTGACGATGCATTCTGCCCAGAGCCAGGAATGCTTCGAGCGAAATTTCAAATCAAGGCATACGCACCAGAGGGCGATCTTCCGACCAGCCGCGACGGCTTCTACAACCGATTCCATGGCGTCACCCAAGCAGGAGTTGCGTACAACGCAACGGCCATCCAAAATATCGTCACAACCAACAACGCCAGAAACATTGCCTTCAATGTCAGCCTTTGCCTTCCCGGCGAAACAACAAGCTATACCGCTGGCTTTTTCTTTGCCGAAGGCAACGAAATCTGCGTCACCGCTCCGTAGTGGCGCTGGAAGCAACTCGGGCACGCACAAACCAAGCGTCACAAGAGTCCGCCTCAGCAACAGATCGCGCCACGGCCACGCCGCTCGACTGTCACTACCCAACCTCGCTGCATAGGTGCAATCAATCCTCGTCCCTGAAGGTTGAGTGTACGATGCCCTTGAAGTGGCTAGCCACCCGCATGTCATTACCTCCCACGTTCAGTCCGGCGCAGCCTCCTCCTTCGCCAGAAGCAGCCCGAGGTTTTTGAAGTCCCCTGCCCGTTCGTTCCCATGTGAAGCCCGGGTGCGGCGGGCAGACGTGTTTCCGGGGCCTCCCTTTCGGACGGGGGTCCAGTTCCGCGGACGGGCATGGCAGTGTTCTCCCTCAGGACCGGGCCGGTCCCAACCTTGCAAAAACACGCCCCATGCCCAACCTGAAACACCTGTTGCTGCTCAGCTGCATCGGCCTAAACCCCGCATGCATCGACGTTCCCCCCATTGAGGACCCGCCCAAAGAGGACCCGGCGGACCCCAACGCAGACTTCACCTTCACGGCGCTTCCCTCTCAGGAGCAGGTCCTCCCCGGAGGAACCCTGGACTGCGACATCCAACTCACCTGGACCGACACCGCCGGAGGCCCTGTCGCCTGGAGCCTCCTCTCCCCGCCCGCGGGCATCGAGCTCCAGTCCTCCACCCTGCCCAGGGGAGAGACGCGAGGAACCCTGAGCATCCGGGTGGGCGCGGGCACCGTGCCCGGCCCCTACACGCTGACGCTGCAGGGCAAGAACGGCACGGTGACGAAGCAGGCCACGGTGGCGGTGACCGTGGGTAAGCCCGGGGACCTGGTGGTGAACTGGGTCGTGCCCACGCCCGGCAAGGCGTACACGCGAGGCCCTCTGCTCCTGCAGTTCACGGTGGAGGGAGGCGCGGCCGAGCAGGTGGAGATCCTCAAGGACACCACCGTGCTGGTGAAGCCCACGGGGAGTCCCTACTCGTTCACCTGGGACACCACCTCGGAGGCAGAGGGGACGTACCAGCTGTCCATCCGAGCGACCCGCGGTGGAGTTGCCTTCGTCAGCGCGCCCAGGACGGTCATCGTGGACCGGACAGCGCCCACCGTGGCGTCCTTCCTGCCGGCCAGGGACGCGGCGTACGTGGGTGTGCACGACGCCATCCAGGTCACCTTCAGTGAGCCCATGAACCCCAACTCCATGACGGAGTCGGCCGTGGGGCTCAAGACGGGAACCGGAACGGCCATCGCGAAGTCCGTGGCCCTCTCCGCGGACGGCAAGACGCTGACCGTTACGCCACTGAGCGCCCTGAGCACTCCGAGCACGGTTCAGGTCGACCTTGCTGCTGCAATGAATACCCTCACAGACTTGGCTGGCAACAGCGTAGTCGCCGCACCGTTCTGGTCATTCTCCGTACCGACGTGGCTGCCGGTAGGAGGGGCTGTCAGCGCGGTAGGAGGTAAGACATCAACCGAGCGCATGGTCCTGAGAATAGACCACGACGACCGCCCTGTCATTGCATGGGCTGAATCGGATGGATCGAGCAAGAACATCTACGTTTCCCGCTGGAACGGAGAGACGTGGAATATGATTGGCCCCCCCCTCAGTGGGCTGGCTGCTCTGGGAACGGACGCAACGGCGCCGACCCTGGCCATTAGCGCTGATGGCGAGCCCGTGGTCGCCTGGGAAGAGAAGACAGGAAATCCAGATGAGCGGTCAATATTCGTTCGACATTGGACGGGCATGACATGGGAGTTGTTGCCATCGCCAACTCCGCCTTCGAGCATGGATACACTCTCTTCACCCAAGCTCACGATTGCCTCAGACAACACAATCAGTCTTGTCACCTCGCTTTACGACACCGCAAGCACCACGATCGTCGGGTACCAGTCTTCGAGCCAGCCAACCTTCTGGCAGCAGCCATGGGAAATCTATTTCGACCAGTCCTTCAAAAACCCCTCTGAACCAGCTTCGGCGGCATCAGGCAGCGATCTTTTTATTGCAGCAACTGTCTTTGATGATCACAAATCAACACGCAACATCGCCGTATACAAAAATAGAAATCCCATCCTCGGTGGCATGACGTTAGGCAACATCGCTGCGGCGCCCTCTCTTGACGTTGACACCAACAGTCGCCCATGGGTGGCATGGGCAGAATCCGAAACAGCCCCTCAGTCGGATGGTCAAATATATTGGTCGCGATGGGAAGGCAGTTCTTGGAAACTCCCCGTTGCTGTCAACACGCGAGCCACAGGGAACGCATCACCAAGCATCGCACTGGCAAAGGGTGGTCCTCATGTGCTGGCATGGAGCGGGGTCATTGATTCCGAGCGAAGCATCCTGGTCAGTCAATGGATCGCAAACTCATGGCAGACCATGGACTCACCACTCAATGCCTTGGCTACAACTGGGACGCCTGCGACTGGTCCATCAGTGGCTCTGACTTCCACAGCACAGCCATTCGTCGCATGGATTGAAGCAGATGCGAACGCAGCAAGCGTTTATGTGGTTCGAATCAACCGCTAAGCATTAGATTGGAACCCCCACTGGGCCTGCAGCTCTCCCATTCAACCGGCTCTGCAGTGCCCTTGGGACTGGCTTTTACCCTTGCCTTTTTGGCACGACCAGACCACGGCTCAACCGATTGAGGACGCGTCGCTTTTGCCGCCGTTTGTAGCTTTCGTGGGCATTGTCACCGAGTTCGTTTCTACGGGCCGTTTCCTCGTCCGCGATTTGAAACTCAACAAGCGCGAACGTAACCCGCCCCTTCCTGTGCCGGGTGTCGCTTTCAGGGGGCGGCAGATACGGGTCCATCCGCAGCGGAAGGTCTACGACGAAGTTGAGGACCCGGTAGGAATCCCCAGAGAATGCGTTCCCCGTCCGGTCCTCACGGTCCTCGAAGTCCCGGTCCAAATGGAGTTGAGGGATGAACTGCTCGAAGTGAGGGTTCTCCTCCAGGAGCCCTTTGAACGGCAGTAGCGAGTTCTCCGTCTGGCCCGGGACGACGAAGTTGAAGGGGAACAGGCGCTGCGTCAGGAAGTAGAGGACCGGCAACAGGTCCTCCCGTTTGCGGGTGATGACGCGAAACCGCGTGCGGTCATAGACCTGCGCTGCCACGGTCTCCTTCTTCGCGATCAACTTCGTGATCAGGGAGTCCCGTGTCTTGATGGAGTGGGCGAACTCCACGATGGGCAAGCCCATCTCCTTCATCTCACGAGCAACGCCCAGCACCTTGTCCGTGACCATCTCCGCGAGTTCGGCTTCGGAGGCGGCCAAGCGGAAGAGCAAATCCCGCCCCTCGATGTGCTGGATGACGTGCATGACCTTCAGCACGATGCAGGCGATTCGCCGGTAGCGGGCCAATCCCTTCGCTCCCGACGCGAAGAGGAACAGGTCGTGGAGTTCTTCCGGCTGGGCTACCGCGTCCGCGACCCGGTAGTCGAAGGTCTTGCGCAGGTACTCCACGGCATCTGCGAGCACCGTCCGGGCCCAGGCATCATCGTAGGGCCGTGACACGTCCAACTGGCAGAGGCGCAGGAACCGGTCCACCTCATCCCGCGTCTGGAAGTGCATGCGCCGCCAGTCGATGACCGAACCGCCTCTCAGGATGAGCCGGATGCGCTCAAGTTCACGCAATCCCATCTGCGGCACCGTGCAGACAGGAACAGCGGAGAGGACTGGAACGAGAGAGGGGGCCTTCACAGCATCGTTCCTATCTGGCTGGAGACCCAAGGGAAAGCCCCGCAATGCAAAGGGCCCCGGCCTGAAAGCAGGCTGGGGCCCTCTTGACCACGGCCGCCTAGCTACTTGGCGGCGACTTCCTTGCCCTTCTCGAAGCGGCTCTCACGGACGACCTTGCCGTCCTCGCTCAGTTCCTGGACCGTGCCGTTTCGGATGCCCTTCTGGTACTGCTCAACCATCTTCGGCTTGCCGTTGGCGAAGTACTGCACACGGGTCCCGTGATAGTCGCCTTCCGCGAAGTCCGTCTCCCCGGTCTTGACCCCGTTGGCGTCCCAGAACGTCCAATGGCCCGAGCGGAAACCGTTCAGATACTGGCCGTCCGACTGCTTCTGTCCGTTGGGCCAGAAATCTGCGTAGGGGCCATGAAGGACCCGCTCATTGCCCTTCTGGTTCACCTTGACGCAATAGACAGCTTCATCCTTGCCCAGCTTGCCCTTCTGGACCGAACCTGCGGGGCAGGACAACTGCGCATCCGCGGCAAGGCTCGTCGACGAAACGGCCAGCATGGATGCGATGAGAAGTTGAGAAGCCTGCTTCAGAAACATGAACGCTCCCTTTCCTTGCGAGACGGCATGGAGGACGCTGAGGACCGCCACCGGAAAGACCGCACAAGCCACTAGCAAATTCACACCGGCTTCCTGGCGGTAACCATCCACCTGCATCAGGCCCCCGCTTCAAACAGAAGGCCTCGTCCCTATCCATGGGGACGAGGCCAGTCTGCGCAAGCGGGACCTAAAATTACGCTGAACGCTCTACTTGTTGAGCTGAGCGCAGGTCTCGTTGCCGCCCGTGAAGTACAGGCCAATCGAGATGGTAGAAATATTTCCTGGGCACAATTGCACAATGAGCGTCGCGTTCTTGCCGTCCGCAGACACGGTGTACCCCGAACCCGAGGGACGCATCTTGGACACAGCGTCCTCCTGATTTCCGTTAACGGTCACGTAGAAGAACCCCGGGAGCCCGGAAAACTGCTGCGGGAACGTCCCAGCCGTCGGGGAATAGGCCTTGACCTGAACACGAAGTACATTGTTGGCATCAGGGCACCACGCCGGAGAAACGACATCCGCACCCCATGACGCCTTGGTCACGCTGTAGATGATCGGCCCCGTAGAGGTGCTGACGTTCCAGACGGGGGTCTTACCACCCTTGGCAGGATCGAAGTTCACACAGGTAGGCGGAGGCACGGCAGTGCACTTGTTCGAGCTGCAGAAGCTGCCGTACGCGCACGCCGCCTGGCCCTCACCGGAGCAGGTCGTCGCGGCCGGGCCGCACGCGCCAGTGGCGGTGTTGCAGGTCTCGCCGGAGCCGCAGTCGGCGTCCTTGGTGCAGGTCGCGGGCGTGGAGCCGGGCTCCTCGCAGCGCTTGGACTTGGTGCCGCAAACCAGGGACGTGGAGTCGTCCGTGTTGCACAGCTGGTTGGTCTGGCACTGGCAGACCTTCTGCGTGTTGGACGAACCCGCGAGCGGCGCGCAGTTCTTCTCGGTGTCGGGGCAGTCCGAGCCGCTCTCGCAGGTGTCCATGCACACGCCGGCGGCCGTGTTGCAGAAACCGGAGGAGCAGTCGGTGTCCGACGTACAGGATTCGACCGTCGTCGGATCATCGCCACAGGCCGTCAGGGCCAGGCTCATCGAGCTCAAAGCGGCGAGCATCACCATCATCTTGCGCAGCTGCATTCGGAACTTCCTCCTGGATGAATTACGTCGCCCGGTGTCTCCGGCCACGTGAGTCCAGACACCGGGTTTTTAGGTCGAGCGGGCTTTAGTCTTCCCGCTCCAGACGTGTCAACGAGTGTCGACGACCTTCCCACGGCCCAGACCGGGGGAAATTCACTGTTCACGAAAGCGCACAATCCAGCCGCACGGCACAGCGACATCGCCGTCATACGTGACGGCGATGTCACTCCTGGACTTCAGAACGTGAACGGGAAGTCGATGGGCTCGCCCTGCTTCTGGTGCTTCGGGAAGGACCAGCTCTTGATGAGCCCCGTGATGCACGTGGCCATGTAGCTCGAGCGGAACTCGTCCGTGCGGCACGACACGTTGGTCGTCTTGCCGCTCGTCTGGACCGTCCAGCGCATCACCAGCTTGCCGCTGAGCGACGGGTCCTTCTGCTTCTGCTCGTTCACGCACTTCACGATGGCCGGCTTGTTGTTCAGCACCACCTGCATGATGTCCGACTGCTGCAGGCGATCCAGCGTGCCACCGCCCGGCTCGGGCGGGATGTAGGCCGTCGCGGTCGGCTTGGTCGCCGGCTTCGCGGCCGCCGGCTTCTTCGTGCCGAACAGCTCGTCGAAGTCGTCATCCCCGCCACCGGAGCTCGACGACGAAGCGGACGACGACCCGGAGGGCTTCGACACGGTGATGGCGTCGCCCTCGTCCTCGTCCCGCTGGGAGCCGCGGCTTCCGCCGGAGCCCGTCTTGCGATGGTTGCGCGAATCCACCTTCGCCACCGCCGTGCCCATGTTGGGCGTCGTGGAGGCAGGCTGCACCGCCGCCGTGGGCGGAGGAGGCGCAGGCGTGGCGGCCGGAGCCGTCGCCGCGGCGACAGGAGGCGTTCCGCCCGCCGCGGGCGGAGTGCCAGGGGCGGCAGGCGTCCCCGTGGCAGCGGCCGCGGTGCCCTCCGCGGGCGTCGTGGCAGCCGGAGGCGGCGTCGCGGCCGGAGGAGGCGTCTGCACCGCCGCGGGAGGCGGCGGCATGGGCGGCATCTCCGCCTTGGGCGTCGGCGCGGTCGCGACCTGGACCGGCTGCTCGGCGGGGCGCTCGGACGAATTGCCGCGCGCGACGAAGACGACCGCGGCGCCGGCCATCACCAGCACGCCCGCCGTCACCGCGACCATCATCCCCGTGCGGCCCTTGCCACCCGAGGGTGCCGCCGCGGGCGGCGGGTAGGCCGCCGGATAGCCCGGAGGCGGATAGCCCTGCGGCTGCTGCCCGTACGGCATCTGCGGCTGCTGCGGCGCGTAGGCCTGCGGCTGCGGCGCGTACGGCTGCTGCACCGGCTGCTGCGGCGCGTAGCCCTGCGGCTGCGGCGCCGCGTAGGCCTGGGGCGCGGGAGCCATCATGGCCCCAGGCATCGACGGAGACGACACCGGCTCCGGCGGCGGCATGGGCACGTCCAGGAGGCGCGACTGGGACAACGGCTCGCGCTCCAGCGACGGCGCCGGACGCGGCGGCGGCTTGCTGAGGGCGTCGTTCTCCTCCTTCACCAGCGAGGCCAGCACGCTCGCGGCGGAAGGCTTCCAGCCCACCGGCTCCTCGGCCACGGCCGAGTTGCCACCCGCGCCCGGACGCGAGGCGCCCGCGCTGAAGGCGGACTCCACCGGACCGGCGGGAAGCGTGGGCGAAGACGTGGACACCGGCGCGGGCGCGACGATGACCGGCTTGGCCGGACGCGGCGCCAGCACCGACGCCAGCTCCGCCGTCTCCGACAGGGGAATCCAGTCGCTGAAGCCCGAGCGCCAGCAGAGGTTGTCCGGGCCCACCTCGCCGCGGTCCCAGGCGTCCTTCACCTTCTCCACCGTCCAGGGGCCGACCTGCTTCTCGTCAATGGCGACGTACCACTCGTGCGTCGCGGCGGCGGCCTTCTCCTCCGCGGTCGGCTCGGCGGATTCGGCCTCGGCGAGCTTGCGCACGGCCTCCGCCTTCGCGGCCTTGGCCTCCGCTTCGGCTTCCGCGGCCTTGAGCTTCTGCGAGCCGGTGCTCAGCACCTGGTCGAAGACCGCGCCAATCTCATCCTCTTCCACGTCCGTGAAGAGGCCGCCTTCCGGCGGCGTGCCCAGCGTGGCGGGCAGACCCGTGCCAGACGACTCCACGATGCGGGGCGCGTTCGCATCCGCGCTGCTCTTGGCCTCAGTGGCGGCGGTGGCCTCCGCCCCGCCCTCCTTCGCCGCCGATGCACCGGCGGGCCTCACCAGAATGGTGTGACCACACTTCTTGCAACGAAGCTTGACCCCCTTCGGGCCAACCTTGTCGTCGCTGATCATGTACTGCGCGCGGCAGCTGTCGCAGACGAAACGCATCGTTCCCGTAAGCCTCAGAAATGACGGGCGAAATCCCGTCTGAATCGTAGAAGTGGCTCCAGGCGGAGATCAAGGACACCTGCCTTGAACGCCCGCCTGCTTTCAACGCGTGAACCCTCGTTGCGGTCTGAGGGCTTTACTTTCGCACCTGGATCTCGACGTGTGTGCCAACGGCCACACGCAGCTCGTGCAGGTCCTCGGAGGTCGCGAACACCAGCAACTCCCGCAGCTTGGTGCGTGGGGCGACGCGGAAGGCGGACCCCGTCTCACCCTGCACCATGCGGCGCACGGGCTCCAGTTCGCCCGCCGCGAAGAGGCCCGCGCGTGATGCGGTGAGCTCCGCGCCCTCCAGCCACGTGCGCACATCCTGCGGCGTCGCCGTGGGCAGGTAGGCCCTCGCGACCTTCGCCAGCGCGGCCCGGTCCGGCTCGCTCAGGCTCTTGTGGAGCAGCTGCCGCTCCACGTCCACCAGCCGCGGATCCACCGTGTAGCGCACGTTGCCCACCACCAGGCTGAGCGCGGCCTGCACCACGGCCTCCAGCCGCTCGGGCGCGACGCGCTGGCTGAACGCCAGCTCCGGACGCGCCAGCGCCAGGGTGCGCCCCAGGAGGTAGTACACCTCCTTCTGGCCCTGCTCCGCGAAGTACTTGCCGCCCACACGCACACACGCCGGATGCGTCTGGAGCAGGTCCACGTTCACGAGCGGCTCGGGGGCCGGTTCGTTGGAGCGCTTCGCCAGCCGCTCACGCGTGGCGACGAGGAAGGGTGAGTACAGCTCCACCGCCTCCATGCCGAAGAGCCGCGCGACGTAGCGGTAGTGGTTGACGTGGTACTCCTGCGCCGTCGCCACGTCGATGCGGTGGCGCTTGGGCACCAGCTGGTACTGCGGGAAGGGCACCGCGTACAGGTGGCCGGCCTTCTCGAAGAGCAGGCCCAGCAGCTCCGACAGGGGCCCGCGCACCTTCGGGTGGAAGAGCGCGGTCTGCCACAGCCGGTCCGTCAGCGGCCGCTGCGCCAGTTCCTTGTTCTTCGCGTAGGGCCCCAGCTTGGTGAGGATCTCCTGCTCGGTCTCGCCCACCTCGCCCAGGAGGCCCGACACCGCCTGCGCGGCGAGCCACGCGGCGTCGTAGTCCTTGCGCTTCGCGGACAGCTCCGCCAGGGCGCCCACCACCTTGCGCGGGTTCGCCGTGTTCGGCAGCGCGCGGCGCAGCGCCACGATGGCCTCTTCCTCGCGGCCCGGCATCTGGCCCGCGACCTCCGCGAACAGCTCCTGCATGGAGGCGTCATCCGGCAGGCCCTTCGCCGCGACGCCGTAGGCGGCCACCGCGCCCTCCGGGTGCTTGAGCACCTGGAGATACAGGTCGCCCAGCGCGCGCCACAGCGTCATGCGCGACGGGTGCGTGTCCGGCGTCTTGGGCAGACGCGCGAGCATGCGCGTGTAGTTCTCCTCCAGCGTCTTCCACTGGCGGGCGCCGCCGAGCATCGCCTCCAGCGCGCTGAAGGCCTCCAGGAAGCGGTGGTCCAGGTCGAGTGCCGCGTTGAAGGCCTGAGTCGCGCCCTCCACGTCCTTCAGCTCGTCGCGGCGGATCACTCCGAGCGCGAACCACACGCGCTTGGCCTTGTGCGGCTCCAGGGCGAGCGCGGGCAAGGCCAGCATGCGGCCCAGCACGTCCGCGGCCTTCTGGCCCTGACGCGTCTCGACCAGCAGGCGGTAGAGTGCGTCCATCACCTCCGGCGCGTCCGGCTGCGTCTTGAGCGCGCCGGTGAACGCGTCGATGGCCATGTACGGGTCACTCAGCTGATCGCGCGCGATGCGGCCCAGCTCCAGGTAGACCTTGACCTTGGCCTCGCCCTCCAGGCTGTTGACGAGATCCTGGCGCAGCTCCGCGGACCTCTCGTAGTTGCCCGCCTTGTCCATCAGCGCCACCAGTGAGCGCAGTGTCTGCTCGTGCTGCGGGTCGATGGCGAGCGCCTTCTCGAAGTGGTTCTGCGCGCGGTCCGTCTGGCCCAGGGCGGCGTGCACGTCACCCAGCTGCCAGTAGATCTCCACGACCTCCAGGTCCGGCAGCGCCTCGCGGTGGTGGATGAGGATGGTCTGGAAGACCTTGAGCGCGTCCTCGAACCGCTTCGCCTGCACCAGCAGCCTGCTGTAGCCCTCCAGGGCGGGCAGGTACGTGGCGTCCAGGCCGTAGGCCTTCTCGTACGAGGAGAGGGCTTTGTCGCTGCGGCCCAGCTTCTCCGTCACGTAGCCCAGCAGGTAGAGCTGGCGGCAGAGGTCCTGCGCGATGGCGGCGTCCTTCTCCGCCATGGCCTTCTCCGCCATCTTGCGCGTGACGATGTCCAGCATCCGCTCCGCGGACGCCCAGTCCTCGCGCTCGATGTAGACGACCGCCAGCGGGTGCGCCGCCTCCAGGCTGTCCGGGATGTGCTTGAGCGTCTCCTCCCAGTAGGGCGTCGCCGTCTCGCGGTCCTTGCGCGTCTCCGCGTGGTAGCGCGCGACGTCCAGCAGGGCCTTGCCCTTGGCGGCCGGATCATCCGTCTGCTGCGCCTCCTGCAGCAGCGTCTGCTCGTAGCCGCTCCAGTCCTGCTCCTGCTCCTGGATGCCCTTGAGGGCGCGGATGGTGGGCAGGTGGCCCGGGTCGATGGCGAGCGCCTGCTGGTACGCGTTCCTGGCGCTCGCCATGTCCGCGAGCATGTCCTCGTTGATCTTCCCCAGGCGGTGCCACAGCTCCACCGCCTTGGGGTCGCTGCCCACGACCTGCGCTTCCTTCTGCAGCATCTCCAGCGCGAAGGGCCAGTTGCCGCTGCGCTCGTAGAGGTTGCCCAGGGCGTGCAGCGCGGGACGGGACTCGGGGTCCGTGGCGAGCGCCGCGTGGTAGCTGTTCACCGCGCGGTCCACGGCCTTGAGGTTCTGGTACTGCACGTTGCCGATGTCCACGTACAGCTCCGCCTGCTCCTGCGGGCTGGTGGCGAGCGCGAGCTGCCGCTCGTACGCGAGGATGAGGTCCTCCCAGCGCGACTGCGCGCGGCGCAGGCGGATGAGGGACTTGATGGCCTGCGCGTTCTGCGGGTCGATGGAGAGCACGCCCTCGATGCACGCGTCGGCGTTGGCCGGGTTCTGGTACGTGTCCTCCCAGATGGTCGCGCTGCGGAAGAGGACGCGGACCTTCTCGCGGTAGTCCTGGGACAGCTCCAGCATCCGCTCGTAGATGGCGAGCAGGTCCGCCGGTTGATCCAACCGCGTGTGCAGCCGCTCCAGCGCCTCCAGCGCGTCGCGGTTGAACGGGTCGAACTCCAGCGCCATGCGGTTGGCGGACACCGCGGACTCGTCGTCCTTGAGGTCGCGCTCGTAGACGGTCGCCACCTCCACCTGGATGCGCGCGCGCTCCTCGTTGCTGGCCGACAGGTCGCGTGCGCGAAGCAGCGTGGTGGCCACGTCGCGGTACGCGTTGCCGCGCCGGTAGAGGGCCGTGAGGACGCCGAGCGTCTCCAGGTCCGGCTCCAGCTCCAGCGCGCGCAACAGGGCGCTGGCCGCTTCGGTCGGGTCGTCCAGGGTCTCGTCCCAGACGCGGGCAATCTCCTTGAGGATGCCCTTGCGCGCCTCGATGGAGCCCGCCGCCTCCAGCTTCTGCTCCAGCGCGACGACGTACTCGCGGTCGCGGCCGCGGCGCTGGAACACCGCCGCCAGGCCGTCCAGCGCGGTGGCGTTGGTGGGGTCGAACTCCAAAATCTTCCGGAACGCGGCCTCCGCGGCCTGCGGATCATCCAGCCGCGAGTCGTGGATGCGCGCGAGCGTGGCGTAGATGCGCTCCGCGAGCGGGCCGCGCGGCAGCTCGTCCGCGACCTCCTCGTAGACCGCCGCCAGCTCCTCGTGGCTGCCCGTCTCGTCCGCCAGGCGCTCCACTTCCTCACGCAGCGCGTCCTCGGCCGCGTCCAGCTGCAGCGCGCGGCAGAGCGCCAGGAAGGCCACGTCCTTCTGGCCCAGGCGCTCTTCCTGCACCCGGGCGATCTCCCGCAGCGCCGCCATCTTCTCCTCGTCGGTGACGAGGTGGGGCATGTAGCGGTCCATCACCGTGGCGTAGGCGCGCCAGTCGTTGTTCGTGCGGTACAGCGCGCACACGCGCTCGTAGGCGGTGCGGTTGGCGGGGTCGAGCTCCAGCACCTTCTCCAGCGCGCCCGCGGACAGCTCCGGCTTGCCGCCCTGCCCCTCCCACAGGTCCGCGACCGTGAAGTACGCGGCGATGGCCGGGTCGCGCTCCTCGGACGCCAGGTGCACCTGGACCTTGAGCTCCAGGGCGCGCACGGCGTCGTTCCAGGCGCGCAGCGACACGGACAGCGCGTACACGCGCTCCAGGTCGGAGACGGCGTGCGGCTCCACCTCCAGCGCGCGGCGGGCCGCGTCCAGCGACTCCTCGCGCCGGCCCATGCCCGCGAGCACCTCCGCCATCCGCAGGCGCAGCGCCTTCACGCCGTCGCTGCTGTCTTGCAGCGGGATGAGGCGGCGCAGGATGCCCACCAGCTCCTCGCGCTGGCCCGTCTCGTCGTAGAGCTCGCGCAGCGTGTCCAGCACGCCGCGGTGGCGCGCGTCGCGGTCCAGCGCCGCCTTGAAGTACGGCACCGCCGCTTCCGGCTGCTTGAGCAGGCGGTACACCACGCGGCCCAGCCGCTCGTTGAGGCGCACCACCTCACGCGGATCCAGCGTGATGGCCAGGCGGCCCTCGAGCATCTCGCGCAGGTCCTGCGGACGGCCGGCGCGCTCGTACAGCGACTCCAGCGCGGAGAAGACCTGCTCGTTGCGCGGGTTCTTCGCCAGCAGCTCGCGGTACAGGTCGATGGAGCGGCCCAGGTCGGACAGGCCTTCCGCCGACACCTGCGCCATCTTGCCGAGGACGCGGTCGCGCTCGCTGCCGGTGACCTTGTCCGCCTGGAGCTTCAGGATGGCGTAGAGCTTCTCGGACGCGCCCGCGCCCTCGTAGATGCCCTCCAGCAGCCGTGCCGACGCGAGGTGCGACGGATCCAGCGCGAGGATTGCCTCGTACGCACTCGCCGCGCGGTCCGGGCTGTCCATCCGCTCCTGGTAGAGCTGCCCCAGGCGGAAGAGGAAGCCGATCTTGTCCGCCGGCTGGGTCGCGCCGGTGGCCAGCGCCTCCAGCACGCCGGCCAGCTCCGGCCACGCCTCCAGGTGCAGGTAGAGGCGGTCCAACGCGACGAGCGAGGCCTGCTGCACGGACGTGTGCAGCGTGCGCGCGCGCTCGAAGTAGGACACCGCGCGGTCCGGGTCACGCAGGCGCGTCTCCAGCACCTGGCCCAGCTTGAGGCACACCTGGGCCGCGTCGGCGGCCTCGGCGATGCGCGGCAGGGCTTCTTCGTACAGCACCACCAGCTCGTCGTAGCTGCCCGCGGCGTCGGTGGCGTTCTCCAGGCGGCGGCGGACCTCGCTGTCGTTCGGGTCCTCCTTGAAGCCGCGGTAGAGCGCGAGGAAGGCCAGCTCGCTTTCGCCCTGCGTCTCGCGCAGCGTGGCCAGCTCGCCGAGCAGCTGCTTGCGCTCGATGGCATCCGGCGACACGCCCACGCGCGTTTCAATCAGCTGCGCCAGCCGCGTGACGTCACCGCTCGCGCGGAAGGCGCGCAGCAGCGTCTCCACCGCGAGCAGGTTCTGCGGCTCACGCGCGACGATGGCCTCCATGCGGCCCACCGCGCCCGGGTGGTTGGGCTGCACGGACAGCACCTCGCCGAACAGCGACAGCGCGCCTGCCTTGTCCAGCAGCTTGGACTCGCGCACCGTCGCGAGGCGGAACTTCAGCTCCAGGCCCTCCTCCGGCGGCATCAGCGCGATGCGCCGCGCGAGGACGTCCGCGAGCTCCGGCCAGCGCTCCTGCTTCTGGCAGAGGCTGTCCATGCGCGCGAGCGCCACCGCGTCATCCGGCTGCAGCTCCAGCAGGCGCCGGAACGTGGCCAGCGCGCCCAGCGGATCCTTGAGCTGTTCCTCCTGCAGCGCGCCAATCTGGTGGAGCACCGCCGCGCGACGCGCCGGCTCCTCCGACAGCGCGAGCTGACGGCGCAGCACCTCCAGCAGCTCCGAGGGCCGGCCCGTCGAGGCCACCAGGCGCGCGGTGCCGTCCAGCGCCTCGGAGTCCGTGGGCTTGAGCTCCAGCACGCGCTTCCACGACTGGAGCGCCTCCGCCGGCTCACCCAGGTCCACCTGCATCCGGGCGAGCGCGCGGTACAGCTCCGCGCGGGCCGCGTCGCTGGCCTTGGGGGCCACCTCGCTCAGCACCGCGCACAGCTCCTCCGGCGCCTCCGCCTTGTCCACCAGCTGGATGCACAGCTCCAGCGAGCGGGGGTCCTCCGGCAGCTCGCGCAGCGCGCGCGTGGCGGAGAGGAACCCCATCTCCGCGTTCTCCAGCGACGTGGCGTAGATGTCCGCGATGCGGCGCAGCAGCGCGGCCCGCTCCTGCGGCACGGGCTCCGCGGAGACGCGCGACTCCAGCATCTCCACCTGCTTCAGGTGGTTGCCCACCGACGCGAAGATGGGCTCCAGGGCGTGCGCCGCCGCGCCTCGCAGCGGGCTCTCCGAACGCGCCAGCTCCTCCAGCGCGCCCACCGCGCCCGGGTGGCCCGCGCGCCGCGCGAGCACCGCCTGGTACAGCTCCAGCGCGCCGCGCGGATCATCCAGGCGCGACACCTTCAGCCGGCCCAGGCGCACGCGCAGGTCGGACGCCTCTTCCTGCGCGTCGCGCGCGTCCGCCATCTGGATTTCACGCTCGACGTGCTGCGCGAGCTCCGCCCAGCGCTCCATGTCCGCGAGCACGCGGCCCAAGAGCTTCAGCGCGTTGGCGTTCTCCGGCCGGCGCTCCAGCACCTCGCGGTACGCCTGCGCCGCCAGCGACTTGTCCGCCAGCGTCTCCTCGGCCAGGTGCGCCAGCTCGAAGAGCAGGTTGATCTGCGAGGACGGATTCGTCTCAGCGGCCACCTGACGGCGCATGACGAGCGCCAGCTCCCGGTGCGCGCCCGTGCGGCGATGCACGCGGGCGATGGCCTCCAGCACCGGCTTGTTCATCGGGTCGCGCCGGCTCACCTGCTCCAGCGCGCGCACCGCCAGGTCGTAGCGCTTCAGGCGGTTGTCGTAGATGGCCGCCAGGCGCCGCCACAGGTCGCCCGCCAGGGGCTCCGCGGGGTCGCGCTCCAGCTGGTCTTCGTAGGCCGCCGCCACCTCCTCGAAGGAACCCGAGTCCGCCGCGAGCCGCTCCAGCTCGTCGCGCACGCCGGCTTCCGCGGGCAGCTCGTTGAACGCGCGCAGGCGCGCGACGAAGGCCAGCGACGTCTGGCCCAGGCCCTCGCGCAGGATGGCGATCTCCTGCAGCCGCTCCAGGCGCTGCTCCGGCGGCACGCCCGGCAACAGCACCTCCAGCACGTCCACCAGCTTCCGCGTGTCATTGAGGCCGCGGTAGACGGGCTCCAGCAGCCGCGCCGCCTCCAGGCGGGGGCCGTCGTGCGCGAGCAGGCGCTCCAGGCCAGCCACCACCTGGCCGTCGCCCGGCGACAGCTCCAGCAGCCGGCGGTACACCGGCAGCGCCTCCGTGGGGCCGACTTCCTTCTCCAGCAGCTGCGCGCGGCGCAGCAGGTACGCGCGGCGACCGGGCTCGTCCGGCGCGAGTTCCGCGAGCTGATCCAGCACATCCGCCTGCTCCACGAAGTGGCGCGTCTTCGCGTACAGCTTGTCGAGCGCGAGCAGCCCCTCGGGCACCTTGCGGAGGGCCAGCGCGGAGCGAAGCACTTCGATGGCCTTCGCGTCCTCGCCCGCGCTCGCGTAGGCCTCGCCGGCCTTGAGCAGCAGGCCGAGCCGGGTCTCCGGGTCGGTGGAGAGCTGCGCCTGGCGGGCGTAGACCTCCGACAGGCTCTTGGCGTTCTGGCCCTTCTCGTAGAGCCGGGACAGCGCCTCCAGCGCCTGGCGGTCCTGCGGTGCGTCCGCCAGCAGGTTCTTCCAGAGGCGGGTGGCCTCTTCCGGCTGATCCAGGCTCTCACGCAGCTCCGCCGCGCGGCGCAGCAGGTCCAGCATCACCGGATCGCCGGTGGTGAGATCCACGGCGGCGCTCTCGTAGATCTCCGCCAGGACCTCGTGGGAGCCCGTCTCGCGGGCCAGCCGCTCCAGGTCCGGACGCACGCCCTCGCGGTCCAGGTCGTTGGCGAACGCCTTCACCGCCGCCATGAACGCGAGCGACGGCTGCTGCATGTCGCGCTCGTAGATGCGGCGGACCTCTCCGGCGAGGATGATCTTCTCCACCGTGAGCGCGGACTCCATCCGCGTCTCGCGCAGCGCCACGCGGCGGGCATGGTCGCCCACCTGCGCCAGCACCTTGTCCAGCACCTCCAGCGCCGCGCCGCTCGTGGGCACCGACGCCTTCACCCAGGCCTCCAGCGCGGCCCTCGCGCCCGGGTGGCCCGGGTCCTCGGTGAGGATGCGCTTGTAGAGGCCGAGCGCCGCGTTGGCGTCGTCCAGCACCGTGCGCAACAGCTCCGCCAGGCGGAAGGACACCTCACGCCCCTGCGGGCTCTGGCCTTCCTGGTTGCGCCTGAGCGCGAGCGTCCACGCCAGGTCCTTGGGACGGTTGAGGTCCGTGTAGAGGCGATCCAACGCGGTGGCGGCCTCACGCTGCGCCGGGTCGCGCTCCGCGATGGCGCGCCACGCGGCCGCCGCGCTCTCCTTGTCGGTGAGCTTCGCCTCGTGCAGCAGCGCGGCCTCGCGCAGGCACACGAGCTGATCCGCGGGCTCCTGGATGGCCGCAGCCAGCTTCTCCAGCACCTCCGCCAGCGCCGCCCACTCCTCACCCGCGCGGTGCAGACGCTGCAGCGCCCGCAGGCTGTCCAGGTTGCCCGGCTCCAGCTCCAACAGCGCGCGCAGCGCCTTCACCGCGCCGGGCCGGTCGTCGAGCTTCTTCTCCTGCACCTCCGCCAGCTCGCGCAGCAGCGCCGCGCGCGCCTGTCCCACGTCGCCCTCTTCCGTCAGCTCGGAGAGGATCTCCGCGAAGCTGTCGAGCGAGTCCGCGTCCTCCGCGGCCTGACGCGCGGCGGCCCGGAGCCCACCGTCAGCAGGCGCCAGGCGCATCGCCCGCGCGAGCGACGCGAACGCCAGCTCCGGCTGCCGCAGGTGCGCCAGGTGCACCTGGGCCGCGTGACGCAGCGCCTGCACACGCCCGGCGTCGTCGCGAGCCACCTCCGCGAGCACGTCCAGCGTGGCCACCAGCTTGCGGTGTTCCTTCGTGCGCTCGTACGCCGGAATCAGCGCGCGCGCCGCCGCCTCGCGCGACGGACCCGAGGCCAGCATCGCCTCCAGCGCCGAGAGCGCGTCCGGATCCGACGGACGCTGCCGCAGGAGGTCCGCGTAGCTCTGCACCGCCTCCGCGCTGCCGTCCTGCGAGCCCTGCAACAGCTGCGCACGGCGCAGCTTCAGCCGCGACACGTGGTCCGCGTCACCGGCCGTCTCCGCCAGGCCAATCATCCGCGCCAGGGTGTCCCCCAGCTCGCGCTGCATGCCGGCCTTCTCGTAGAGCTCCGCGAGGCGCGGCAGGTGCCGGCCCTCCTCACCGCCATGCGTGATGGCGGACTGGAGCGCTTCGGCCGCATCCTGCGGGCGGCCCAGCTCCACGTTCAGGTCCACGAGCCGCAGGAGCAGCTCCAACCGCTCCGGCCCGCGCGTGGCGTGGATGCGCTTGCGCAGCAGCGTCTCCGCGTCCGCGGAGCGGCCCGCGCGCCCGTACAGGCGCACCAGGCGCTGGAGCACCTGCGGCGACTCGGGCGAGCGCGCCAGCGCGGCCTCCAGCGCCGTGATGGCCTCCGCCGCCATCCCGCCCTCCTCCGCCAGCACCGACGCCTCGGAGAGCAGCTGCACGGCGAGGACCGGGTCCTCGGACTCCGTGGCCAGCGTGCGCAGCACCCGGCCCAGCTCCGCGTGGGCGGACAGGTCGCGCGCCAGACGCGCCGTCTCCGCGCGGCCCGCTTCGTCCTTCGGCTCCTCGCGCACCATGCGCAGCCGCGTGTCGAAGGCCGCGCGGCTGTCCGCGAGCTGCTTCTCATGGATGCTGGCCAGCACCGTCAGCAGCCGCTTGCGCGTGGGCGCGTCCGTGGTGGAGTCCAGCTGCTGCTGGAGCGCCGCCACCTGCCGCTGGTGGTCACCCGTGCGGCCGTAGTGGTTCGCCAGGGCCTCGGTCAGCGCGACCGTGCGCACGCCGCCGGCCGCCAGCCGCTCCAGGCCACCCACCACCACGCCCGTGGAGACGTTCTCCGCCAGCAGCGCGAGGAACAGGTCCGCCGCGTCCTCCTGGCGGTTCAGCCGCTCCGCGTACAGCTTCGCCTGCCGCGCGGTCCACTCGTTGCGCTCCAGCTGCGACTCGGAGAGCGTCGCCAGCTTGCCCGCCAGCGCCGCCGCCTCCTCGAACTTCGACAGCGCCACGCACAGCGCCTGCAGCCGCTGCACCGCCTGCGAGTCCTCGGGCGCCAGCTGCACCCACTGGCGCACGAACGGCTCCAGCTCCACGGGGGAGGCACCGGCCGCCTCGCGACGGGCGATGTCCGTCTCCAGCCGCGTCTTCGGATCATCCGCCAGCGCCGCGGCCGCCTGCAGCGACTTCACCGCCTCGCTCGCCGCGGAGTCACCAGGCACGCGCGAGAGCACCTCGCGCCACGCCGCTTCCGCCCGCACGGGGTCCGCCAGCGGCCCCTGGAGCAGCTGCGCCAGGTGCCGCCACAGCGCCACCGCCACGGCCGGAGGCGTCGCCCCCTGCGCCGCGCGAAGCAGCGCGTGCGCCAGCGCCGGCTGCGCGTTGGCCTTCTCCGCGTGCTCCACCACCGTGTTGAGCAAGAGCGGACGCCCCGGCTCCAGCTCCAGCGCGCGCGCCAGCACCTCGAAGGCGCCGCGCGCGTTCTCCTGCTCCTCGAACATCAGGGCCAGCGCTTCGCAGAACGCCACGCGCTCGGCGCGCGGACGCGGGGCGAGCATGGCCAGCTCCAGCAGCGGCAGCACCTCGTCCAGCTTCTCGTCCTCGGCCAGCAGGCGCGACAGCTGGAAGGCCGCGAGCGCGTTGGTGGGCTCCAGCTTGAGCGCCGCCTCCAGGTGCGCGCGCGCCGCGTCCGCGTCCTTCAGCTGCTGCATGCACAGGTCCGCCAGGCGCAGGCGCAGGCTGGCCTGCTGCGCGCGGTCCTTCACCGTGCCCAGGTAGCGCTCCAGCGTGGCCACCGCGTCCGCGTAGCGCTCCTGGCCCAGCATCAGCTCCGCGGCCAGGCTGGCCGCGTCCGCGCGCGACGCATCCGCCGCCACGGCCTTCTCGAAGGCGGCCAGCGCTCCGGCCGCGTCGTTCATCCGGCCCAGCTTCAGCGTGCCCACGCGCAGCCACAGGTCCACCTGCGCCGTGCGGTCGCGCGCCTCGCCCGCCATCGCCTCCAGCTGCGTGATGGCCGGCCCGTAGTCGCCCGCGCGCCCCGCCATCCGCTCGATGAGCGTGAGCGCTTCCGGCATGCCCGGCCACAGGAGGAAGCAGCGGTCCAACGCCTCCTTCACCTTGGCGGCGGAGCCCGGGTCGTACCAGGCGAACAGCTTCGCCACGAGCAGCGACAGGCGCGCGGCGCTCTTGCGGTCGCGCTCCTCCAGCGACATGCCGCGCAGCATGCGGACCTTGTCGCGCCACACCTGCTCGAAGCGCTGCATCGCGCGCGACGCCTTCTCCGCGCGCGCGTTCTGCGGATCCAGCTCCCGCGCCACGTCCAGCACCTGCTGCGCCAGCGCGTGCTCGGTGGGGTCGTCCACCAGCCGCTCCGCGAGCGCGGCGTACTCCTCCGCCATGCCCGCGTCGCCCAGCGCCGCGCGCTCGCGCTGCAGCGCCTCGAACGCAGGCTGGAAGCGCTCTTCCGAGAGCAGCAGCTGACGCACGCGCCGGAACGTCGCGCGGTCCGGCTTCACCCGCGCCGCGCGCTGCAGGCACAGCACCGCGCGGTCGCGCCGGAAGAGCTTCTGCTCGTACAGGTCCGCGGCCTTCAGGTAGTGGCCCGCGCTCTCCTCGCCTTGCGTCGCGGCGCCCAGCCGCTCCAGCACGTCCACGAGCGACGACGAGTCCTGGCGGATCTCATGCAGCCGCTTGAGACCGCGCAGCGCGGGCATCGGATCCTTCGCGACCAGAAGCGCGCGCTTGAGCAGGTCCTCCGCGCGCGGGGCGTTGCGCTGACGCTCATGCGCCAGCTCCGCCGCGCGGCACAGGAGGCGCGCGGCCTCCTCCGTGGGAACGTCCCGCGAGCGCCCCTCGTAGAGGCGGATCAGCTCCTCGACACGGCCCGTCTTCTCCAGGGCCGCTTCGGTTTCAACGAAGGAGCGGTCGTCGGTCACACGCAACGTGGGACGCGCAGGGGCGGAAGGCTGTTCCATGAGGCTCGTTGGACAAAAGGGGGAATGAAACGAGGGCGCCAGCGGCCGGAGTGTACCGGCCACGGGCGCCCCCGGGCAATCATGCAAAACCCGTCAACCGGCGGGAATTATTGGCTTTCTTGCTCGCCAGCCGAGGAAGCATTTTCCGCCGGAGAAGCTCCGGATTCCGAGTCGTCACCCGCGTCCGGCCTGCTGCCCTCGGGGGGCGTGGCCGGGGTTTCCGGGAGGGCCTTGGCGCGCTCCACGCCGGCGCTGTCATTGAGCTGCGTGTACAGGGCGATGGCCTTGTCACGCTGCTGCAGCTCCTCCGCGATCTGCGCGGCGCGGGGCAGGTGCTCCCCACCGAGCTTCTCGTACAGGGGCAGCGCCTTGTCCTTGCGGCCCGCCTGCGTCCACGTCTCCGCGGCGGCGGTGAGGTCACCCAGCAGCTCCAGCCACCGGGCGCGGCCGGCGGGCTTCTGCTCCTGTTCGGCGCGAGCCAGCTCGCGCTTCGCGAGCTCCTTGGCCTCGTCCTCCAGGGTGAGCCGCTGCATGAAGTGGAACGCCTTCGGAGGAGGCAAGGGGCTCAGCACCTCCACCGCCTCGCGCCGCTGGCCCACGGCCACCAGCAGGGTCGCCGCGCCCAGACGGTCGCCGCGCTCCACCAGGGCCTTCACCTCCAGGCCACGGATGCGGTTGGCGCTCGCCATGTCCCGGGCGCGCTCGTACGCCTTGCGCGCCAGGGTCAGCTTGTTGGCGCGCTCGTACGCGAGGGCCGCCTGGTCGAACTGCCGCGCGCGCTCGTAGAGGCGGGCGACGTTCTCGAAGTCGGCCTTGGCGACGTAGTGCTCCATGAGCAGCTCGTACGCGCCGGCCTTCTCCAGCGTGGGGCCAATCTGGTCCGCGGGCAGCGTGCCCACGAGGCGGCGGACCGCGTCGTTGTCCTGGCCGGACAGCGCCGTGCGCAGCGCGCTCTTCAGGTCACCGCCCGCCTCGAACAGCCGGGTGGCATCCGTGAAGCTGTTGTTGCGCTCGTGCATGCGCGCCGCGTCGCGCGTGCGGCCCATGCCTTCCAGCTGGGTCGCCTGCTCCTTCCAGTCGCCCGTCAGCTCCGGCATCGGCGCGCGCTCGGGGCGCTCACCGCGCGGAGGACGCTCGGGGCGCTCGCCCCGGGGAGGACGCTCGCGCCGCTCACCGGCCGCGCCGCGCTCCGGGCGCTCTCCGCGAGGAGGACGGTCGCCACGCTCGGGGCGCTCGCCCCGGTCCCGGCGCTCGCCACGCTCCGGACGGTCACCGCGCGGAGGACGCTCGGCGCGCTCCTCGCGGGCCGGGGCGGAGGGCTCCGGGGCCGGCTCACGGCCGCTCAGCGCGAAGGCCGCCTGGGAACGGTCCGCGTCGCCCGCGGCGCGCCAGACGCGCCCCACCAGCGACATCACGTCCACCCAGCCGTCGTACTTCTCCTTCGCGGGGTCCACCGCCGGCTTCGCGGGGGCGGCCTCGGCGGGCGCGCCTCCTTCGGCCGGAGCAGCACCCTCGGCCGCGGCAGCGCCCTCGGAAGCCGGAGCCTCCGCGGGAGCGGCTTCGGTGGAGGCGCCCGCTTCCGGTGCCGCGGCCTCAGCGCCCGCTTCCGGCAGGGCCGGCTTCGTCTGACGCTGCACGCGCAGGAGCGTGGTGATGAGACGGCCACGCGTGTTGAGGTCCAGGTCCTCGAGCGACTTGAGGTTCATGGTCCGCAGCGAGCGGACGATGGCCTCCAGCGGACCCTTCTCCGCCCCGAAGTCGTTCTTGGAGAGCGCCTTCTCCAGGACACTCAGCTCGGCGATGACACGCTGGCCGGGCCCCACCGGGCCGGCGTCGCGATCACGGCCACGGCCTTCACCCCGGCCGCGCCCTTCACCCCGGCCACCGCCAGGACCGCCACGACCGCCGAAGCCTCCCGGTCCGTCACGACGGGGCCCCTGGCCCGGCGCGCCCCCGTTCGGACCGCGTCCACCCGGACGCGATCCACCGCTTCCATTCTCCTGAGCCACGTGAATCTCCCGCTAGAACGCGTAGCGAATGTTGGGCGCCACCGCGAACCCGAAGGCGCCCTTGGAGGCGAGGTAGTTCCCCACGACCTCCAGCCCCACCGAGAAGTGGCGCAGCCGCGTGTAGTACTCCACTCCGGGCCCGGCAAACACAAGAATGTCGGAATCGGGGAGGAGCTTCTTGGGAGAGAACATCGCGTAGCCCGCGCCGACGCGGGCGTAGATCCAGGTGCGCTTGACCTCCTGGCTGTCGGCGAAGCCCACCAGGCGGGCGCGCAGCACGGCGCCCGGCACCAGCATGGTGAAGTCACCGGACGCGGCGCCCTGCGAGTAGCCGACGTATTCCGCGCCCGCGCGGTTGGCGGAGCCCATGAAGAAGACGCCCAGCGACAGGCGCTCCCCCAGGTCCACGCCCAGCTCCACCTGGGCCATCTGGCCGGACGAGAAGGGCCGCGGGCCGGTGTCCGCCGGCGGGTTGGTGATCCACGAGGGACCGCCATACACGCCGAAGTACACACCGCGCTCGACCTCGTTGTAGGTCACCGCGGGGCGGTCCTGCATCGCGGAACCGGCGCTGGGGGTGTCCTGGGCGCCCGCCATCGCGGGAAGGAGGAGCGCGGCGCTCAGGGCAAGAGGAGCAAGGACTTTCTGCATGGAGGGCAGCCTGGTGGGGGGCAGTCCTCCCGCGGGGGCGGGAGGTTGAAGTGAAGAAGCGGGCAGCCCTGTCTCCAGGACCGCCCGCGCGGACTTACGGATGTGTTGATTCTACGTCAGTCACCGGCCTGCTTGAAGATGAACGGGTAGGTGACGATCACGGAGCCTCCACCCTTGGGCTCCGGGAACTTCCAGGTGCGCACGCGGCCGGCCACGCAGGTCTCCAGGTCCGAGTTGCCCGCCGTGGACTGCGCGACGTTGGACGTGGCCACCGAGCCGTTGGCGCTGATGATGAACTTCACGGAGACCTTGCCGCCCAGCTTGGGGAAGCGGTTGAGCAGGCTCTCGTAGCAGTAGCGGATCTGCCCGCGGTTGCGCTGGATGACCTGGCGGATCAGCTCCTTGTCCAGCGAGCCCATGACCTCCGGATCCGACGAGGTGATGCCCACGTCCACGCTCTGCTTGCCGCCGAGCGTGCCCACGCCGGTGCCGTAGCTGCCGCTGCCGCCGCCACGGCCCTTGGTGCCGATGCCGCCGATGCCGATGCTGTCACCGGTGCCGCCGCCACCGCCGCCGCTGCCGCGCAGACCCAGGCCGCCGAAGCCGCCCGCGTCGCCCGCCTTGGCGCCGAACATGTTGCCCATGGCGCTCTTGAGCTCACCACCCAGGCCGGACTTGCCGAAGATGGTGGAGATGCCGCCCTTGCCGCCGCCGAAGATCTTCGCGGTGAGGGCGCGCGCCTCGTCCTTCTTGTTCGGGTCGCCCTTGGGCGCGGTGCGGTTGTTGGACTTGGGCGCGTCCTTCTTGCCCATCTGCCCCTCGTCGCCGCGGGACTTCTGGGCCATCTCGCCCGACTTCTTCTCCTTCTGCTGGTTCAGCTTCTCCAGGAACTTGTTCTTCTGGGTCTCCGGAGGCTTGATGATCAGCTTCGCGATGCGCGCGTCGTTGCCCGCGAGCTCATCCGCGTACTGATCCTCCTCCCCCATCCCGTTCATGGAGTGGATGACGAAGGCGGTCCCGATGAAGAACATCACCAGGAAGATGTTGAGCGCCGTGTAGTCGATGTTCTCGCCAATGGGCACGGCGACGCGCTTGGGCACCGGCTGGAACTGCGCCTCCAGCGTGAGGCCGCCCAGGTCCACCCAGATGAAGTCGTCGGCTTCCAGCGTGACGCCGTAGGCATCGCCGTCCTGGGACGCCTTGCCGGATTCCATCACGGCTTCCAGGTCCAGCGTCTGTCCCTTGCGCGTGAGCTCGCCCTTCATCTTGCGCGCGAAGCGCACGGTGAAGGCCTGGCCGTCCGTGCGCAGGACCTCGAAGGACGGGGCGCCCAGCTTCGAGTCGCCCATCACGAAGTCCACGCCCTTGGCGCTGCCCACGGTGATGCCCTTCTTCGCGCCGGGGGGCACGAAGAACTCGCCCACGCGCTGGTCACCCCAGAGCAGGCGCAGCGACACGCCCTGCGGGCCGCTGGACTTCGTCTTCTTCACGGTGCGCACGCGCGGCGCGGCGTCCTGCTCGTCGTGCGCGTCGTCCTCCACCGGAACGGCCTTGGGGGCCCGGGCGGGCGCCACGG
>NZ_RAWL01000006.1:0-55457 GCF_003668885.1 Corallococcus sp. AB049A
GCACTGACGCGACAGGCGGTCCTCGACGCCACGGACGAGGTGAAGGGCTCCTTGCGCAGCGTCGAAGCCGCGTTCACCCGGCTGGCGGCCCGTCCTCCAGACCTTTGGGGTTGGAGCCTCACCGGCGTGTTCACGCGCTACCTCGACCACGGCTCCAGGCAGGTGACGTGGCTCCATGGCGCGCTGGGGAGCGCCACCGCGGTGACAAAGGCAGCCTCGCAAGTTGGCGACGCGGACATGGAGCTGGGCCTGCTGCGCATGACGGGGCCCAAGCTCCAGGCGGCTCAGTTCGGGACCCTTCTCCTGGCCACCTGGGTGGACATCCTGCACCTCGGGGACGCTGTCCTCCGCAACTGCACCATGTGCAGCGCCGAGAAGCTCTTCACGGACCTGCATCGCATTCAGGGGCTGATGGAGCCCACGCTCACGGACCTCGCCTCGCTGAACCGCGAACGGGTGGAGGCGGCGACGACCGCGATGCCCGAGCTGATGGGAAAGCTGACGCGTGAGTTCGACACGCTCCAGCGGGAGACCCGCGCGACCATGAAGCTTGGCGGGCAGATCATCGCCGCGATGCAGGCGGTGGAGATGGTCACGATGATTTCCACCCTGAAGCTGTCCCTGCCACGCGGGCCCCCCGCGGCGCTTGGCGTGGGGCTCGCGATGAGTTCGGGCGGAGTCGTGGTGGGCTCGCGGATGGTCGTCTCAGCCGAGTGGGTGGAGATGATGCGGCGGCTCGTGCAGGCGGGCGTCATTTCCGTTCCCGCCGTCAGCGCGGCCGTCCTGATTCAAGGCGGACAGGTCATGATGGCCCAGGCGCATCGGGACCTGCCCAGGGGCGTGCGCGAAGCGCTGGGGGACAGCCCCGAGGTGCGCGGCATGCACGAAACCGGCAGAACGGGGGCGGGCATGTCGGACGGACCGAAGCACCACGTGCTACCGCAAGAGCATCGCGAGTGGTTCGAGCAGCGCGGCTTCAAGGGCGACATGGACATCGACCTGTTCTGCGTCCGGTTGGAGCAGGCCCACCATGAGGCGATTCACGGTGGAGGGAATTGGAAGCTGGGGCGTACATGGCCCGATGAATGGAATCAGATGCTCATGCGCTCTCTGCGCGAAGCCGAGACTACGGCCGGCCGGAAGTTGACGAGAGACGCGATACTGAAGCTCGTCGCCAAAGAGATGAAGCGCTATAGCATCCCCGCGAACTTCACCTCTTGGAGCGGGCGATGACCGACGGGCCTTCCTGGCGCGGCAACTGGCCAGCGCGGCTGTCTGAGCGGGTCCGCGAATTGGGTTACACCTCATTGACCGCTTTCGCGGAGTCACGCCCTACTGCTTCATTGGTTGAATTGGCCGAGGCGCTGGGCCAGGGAGACATCGCAGGGGTGCAGGTGTTCAGAGTGCTGGTCGAGGAGGCAGAACGGGCCCATCAGGTCACGCGGTTGGTGCGCAGTCAGTTCGTCCGAGAGCTGTCCGAGGGGCTCCCCAATGGCTGGCCTCCCGTGCTGGACGACGAAGCCCGGATGGACGTCGCCTTGGTGCTCGGGTCATGGTTTGGCTTCACGCCTGTCACGCATCAGGCACGTGTCAGGCAGGCCAACGCGGAACTTTTCGCCCATCCGCCCCCCGCTGGCTGGCGACCGTGCGGCCCCGACGACGCGCTTCTCCTCACGCTGTTGCCAGATAAGGAAGCCTGATTGACAGCGGCGGCCCAGCCAGGGCCGCCATGTCGCACGCAATGCCTACTCGTCGTAGCAGGGGCCGCACTGGCGGACTTCGACCGTGGACCACTCCGCCGCGGGGCACTGCGTCGCGAGCTCCACCGCCTCTTCGCGCGTCTTCACGTCGATGAGGAAGAAGCCGCCGATGATCTCCTTGGACTCCGTGAACGGCCCGTCCATGAAGCTCAGCTTGCCTTCGCGCCGCTCCACCCGGATGCCCTCCTCATCCGAACGCAGGGACTCCGCTGCCAGGAGGATGCCGCGCGCCTGAAGCGCCGCGCCAAAGCCCAGCATCCGCTTCATCCGGTCCGCCGAGACGCGCTTCTCTTCCGCCGTCTGGGCCTTCCCACCAATGGTCTGCCTCACCGCCAGCATGTACGACATGGCCTGCTCCTTGTTGGGACGCAGCCTATGCCACGGGTCCGACGCGGCCTACCACTGCCCGGAGGACCCTGGATGACGGACCTGGGCGAAGCCACGGAGCGAACGCGACGCTGCTGCCGCGGTCCCAGCCGCAGGGCCCGCTGCTCTCCCAGGCACGGGGCTCACGCCGGAAGGCGTGCACACGTTGTGGGTGAAGTCCTCGTGCACAAGGGGGAGCACCCACCATGGAACCCACGACCCGAGCCGCCGCTCTCCTGCCCGGCCAGGTGGTCGTCTCGCTGAACTTCGACGACTGCCTGGCCTCCCAGCTCATCGCGGCCTCCGCCCTGGAGGCCCGAGGCATGCAAGGCACGTTCTTCATCAATAGCAGCAGGCTCGGGCAGTCCGGCCGGCTCACGCTCGCCCAGGTGCGAGCGCTCCGGGACAAGGGGCACGAGATTGGCGGACACACGCTGACCCATCCGCACCTCACGCAGCTTTCGGCGGATGCGCAGCGCAAGGAGATCTGCAACGACCGGGTCGCGCTGCTGAACGCGGGCTTCCGGGTGACGTCGTTCGCCTATCCCTTCGGAGACAAGGACGCGACCACGCGGCAGATCGTCATCGACTGCAACTACAACTCCGCGAGGGAGAGCGGAGGACTGAGGACCACCTCCACCGGAAGCAGCCCGGCCGCGGAGCCCGTGCCACCCGCGGATCCGTACGCCATCCGGACCCACGGTTCGGTGCAGGCGACGACCCCGCTCACGGACCTGAAGAACTACGTCCTGCGAGCCGAGGAGTCCGGAGGCGGCTGGATCCCCATCGTCTTCCACCACATCTGCGGGCCCTGCGATCCACCGCAGACCTATTCCATCGCACCCGCGACGCTGACGGCGTTCCTCGACTGGCTGGCACCTCGCGCCTCACGGGGAACGACAGTGGCCACGATGGACGCGATCATCGGCGGAGTGCTCAAGCCGCCGGTGAGCTGGCCCCCCGCGCAGCTCTTGAAGAACCCGTCGCTCGAAGCGGACAGCAATGGAGATGGGACGCCGGACTGCTGGCAGCGAGGCGGCTTCGGGAACAACACCTTCACCTGGACGCGGACGCCGGACGCGCACGGAGGGAGCTGGGCCCAGCAGGTGCGCATCACGCAGATCACCGACGGAGACCGGAAGCTCATCACCCGGCAGGACGACAGCAGCTGCACGCCCACGCCGGTGACGGGGCATCACTATCGGATCACCGCCTGGTACAAGGCCACGACGCAGGTGCGGTTCAAGGCGTACTACCGGGACAGCGCGGGAGCCTGGACCTACTGGTCCCAGGGTCCGCTGCTGCCTCCGAAGAGCAGCTACACCTTCGCGGAATGGACCACGCCCGCGACCCCGTCCGCGGCGAAGGCCCTCAGCGTGGGCCTGTCCATCGACCAGGTGGGGACGCTGACGATGGACGACTTCACGCTCGCCGACATGGAGGCGGCCGCGCCAGCGTAGGGCCCAGGGGACGCATGACCGGAGTGCACGGCGATCGGCGCGTGCGCGAAGACAGGCCTCAACGCCTTCATCGTTCCGCATCAAGCCGCGTACACCCGCACGCCCCCCTACAAGGCCACCGCTGTTCGCGTGGAGCGCGCGACCTACCCTCTTCTTCAAAGAGCCTGGACTCTTGATCCGGAGGAGCCGTGACCGCCGCACCGCCCCAGACCTCGTTGAGCGTGTTGCGCATCGACCGCTCCGCCGCCCCCATGAAACGCCGGCGCAAGCTGCGCTGGATCCTTCCCGCGGCGGTGCTGCTCGCCGTGCTCGTGCTGGTGGGGGCCGCCGTCGCGCGCCGCACCCCCACCGTGCGCGTGGCCGAGGTGCGCCAGCCTCTCCCCGGCGAGCAGCAGACGGAGCTGTCCGCCTCCGGGTACGTCGATTCGCGACGCCGCTCGGTCATCGCGCCGCTCATCGCGGGCCAGCTCGTGGAGGTCACCGTCGAGGAAGGCGAGGCCGTGCGGCAGGGACAGGTGATTGCCCGCCTGGATGACCGGGATGCCCGCGTGGTGTTCGACCGCGCCCAGGCCGCCGTGCGGTCCTCCGAGGCACAGCTCGCCGCCACCGAGGCCCAGGCCGTCAACGCGGAGCGCACCACCCAGCGCACGCGCAACCTCGCCCGCCAGGGCGTCATCCCCCGGGCCCAGCTGCAGGACGTGGAGACCGCGGGCCGCGCCACGCAGGAGACCCTCAACCAGGCCCGGGCACAGCTCGCCGTCGCCCGCCGGGCGAGCGAGGCGGCCCGCCTCCAGCTTGCCCACACCGTGGTGCGCGCGCCGTTCGACGGCACCGTGTCAAAGAAGCTCGCGAACGAAGGCGCGGTGCTCGCGCCGGCCGCGCTCACCGGAACCAACCTGGGCGGCATCGTGGAGCTGGTGGACCTCCACGCCCTGGAGGTCGAAGCCGAGGTCAGCGAGGAGCAGCTCTCCCGCATCCACCCGGGCCAGCCCGCGCTCATCTTCCTGGATGCCCTGCCGGAGCGCGCCTTCCCCGGGACGGCGACCACGGTGCGCCCCGCCATCGACCGCTCCAAGGCCACCGCCACGGTGCTGGTGCGCTTCCAGTCCGTCCCCCAGGGCGCCCTGCCGGACATGGGCGCCAAGGTGTCCTTCCTCCGAAAGCCGCTGCCCCCGGAGGCGCTGGACGCGCACGGGCAGCCTCCGCGCGTGCCCGCCAGCGCGGTGGTGCGCGACGCGGAAGGCAGCGCGGTGTGGGTGGTGAGGGACGGACGGCTCGTGCGCCAGCCGGTGCTCGTGGGTGAGCGCGTGGGAGACGAGCTGTCCCTGAAGCAAGGGCCGGGCGCGGGCACGCAGGTGGTGGTGGCGCCGGATCCGAAGCGGATGCACGACGGCCGGCGCGTGAAGGTGGAATCGGGGGGCGGATGAACCTGGATGCGCGGCCAGCTCCGGCCCCCATGGTGCGCCTCAGGGGCGTGTCCAAGGCGTACCGGCGCGGCACGGTGGAGGTGCCCGTGCTGGCCGGCGTGGACCTGACCATCGCCACCGGCGCCTTCGAGGCCTTCATGGGCCCATCCGGCTCCGGCAAGTCCACGCTGCTCAACCTCGTCTCCGGGCTGGACCGGCCCACCACCGGCGTCGTCGAGGTGGCCGGCCGCGACCTCGCCTTGCTGGATGACCGCGAGCTGAGCGACTGGCGCGCCGCCCACGTGGGCTTCGTCTTCCAGCTCTACAACCTCATCCCCGTGCTCACCGCGGCGGAGAACGTGGAGCTGCCCCTGCTGCTCACGCCGCTCTCGCGCGGAGAGCGGCGCCGCCACGTGGCCGCCGCGCTGGAGCTGGTGGGGCTGGGCCACCGCGTGGGCCACCGCCCGCCGCAGATGTCCGGCGGCGAGCAGCAGCGCGTGGCCATCGCCCGCGCCATCGTCTCCGACCCGGACCTCATCATCGCGGACGAGCCCACGGGAGACCTGGACCGCAAGGGGGCGGAGGCCGTGCTGGATCTCTTCGGCGTGCTGCACCGCGACCTGCACAAGACGCTCGTCATGGTGACGCACGATCCGCACGCCGCGGAGCGCGCGGGCCGTGTGCACCACCTGGACAAGGGGGTGCTCCAGTGAACTACGCGGGACTGGCGGCGCGCGACCTCATGCGAAACCCGCTGCGGATGACGCTCACCATCCTCGCGGGTGCGGTCGGCGTGACGGCGTTCATCTTCCTGAGCACCGTCGTCGACATCTTCTATTCCAACGCGCGGGCCGCGCAGGTGGACCGGCTCATCGTCCGCAACAAGGTGTCATTCACCCAGCCGCTGCCGCTGTCCTATTACGCGCGCATCGCCGCGCTGCCGGGCGTCACCGCCGTCACGCACCAGGAGTGGTTCGGCGGCAAGGTGGGTGACTCGCAGAAGGACTTCTTCGCCAACTTCGCCGTCGACGCGCGCACCTTCCTGGACGTCTTCCCGGAGTTCGTCGTCCCGCCCGCGCAGCTGGCCGCCTTCCGGGGCGACCCCTGCGGCGCGCTCGTGGGCGAGCAGCTGGCCCAGCGCTTCGGATGGAAGGTGGGAGACCGCGTGACGCTCAAGGGGCAGCTCTACCCCGGCGACTGGACGTTCAACGTGCACGGCGTCTACCGCGGCGCGCGCCCTGGCGTGGACACCACCACGCTGGTGTTCGGCTACCGCTGCCTCAACGAGAGCGACCGGCTGACCGAGGCGATGAAGGACAAGGTCGGCATCTACGCGGTGCGCGTGGACGACCCGGCGCGCTCGGCCGAGGTGGCGGCGGCCATCGACCGCCTGTTCGACAACAGCCCGTACCCGACGAAGACGGAGAGCGAGAAGGCCTTCCAGATGGGCTTCGTGGCCATGTCCTCGGCCATCGTCACCGCGGTGCGGGTGGTGTCCACCGTCATCCTGCTCATCATCCTGCTCGTCATCGGCAACACGCTGGCCATGGGCGTGCGCGAGCGGACCCGGGACTTCGCCACCCTGCGTGCGCTGGGCTTCCGTCCACGCACCGTGGTGGGGCTGGTGCTGGCCGAGTCCAGCTTCATCGGGCTGTGCTCCGCGGCGCTGGGCGTGACGGTCGCGCCGGTGCTGGTAGGCGTCTTCACGAAGCTCATCGCCGCGCGGTTCGGGCCCATGCCGGACAACCTCACGCGCGCGCACACGCTCTGGATCTCCGCGCTCGCGGCGGTGGTGGTGGCGCTGCTGGCGGGCGTGGGGCCGGCCCTGCGCGCGGTGCGGCTGCCCGTGGCGGAAGGCCTGCGAAAGGTGGCCTGAGCGATGGTGCCGCTCTTCTACAACACGCGCAGCCTGTGGGCGCGCCGGCTGTCCACGGGCCTCACGGTGGTGGGGCTGGGGCTCGTCGTCTTCGTCTTCTCCGCGGTGCTCATGCTGGCCAACGGCATCGAGTCCGCGCTGGCCTCCGGCGGGGACCCTTCCAACGTCGTCGTGCTGCGCAAGGGGGCCACCAGCGAGCTGGTCAGCGGCGTGGGGCGGGACGCGGTGCGGGTCCTCGCCACGGACCCGCAGGTGGCGTCCGGACCGGAAGGCCTGCCGCTGGTGGCCGGGGAGCGGGTGGTGCTGCTGTCGCTGCCCAGCGGACGCACGCAGGCGATGAACACCTCCGCGCGCGGCATCAGCGAGGCGAGCTTCGAGGCACGGCCGGAGATCCAGCTCATCTCCGGACGCAGGCCCCGGCCGGGCACCAACGAGGTGGTGCTGGGCCGCTCGCTCGTGGGCACGTCGCCGGAGGCCACCCTGGGCGGCGAGCTGCGCTTCGCCCGCCAGCGCTGGCCCGTGGTGGGGGTCTTCGCCGCGCGGGGCGGGGCCTTCGAGTCCGAGGTGTGGGCGGACGGCATGCGCCTGGGCACGGCGTTCGGGCGCGAGGACTTCAGCTCCGTGCTCGTCCGGCTGCGCTCGCCCGCGCAGGTGGACGCCTTCGTGAACCGTGTGGCGGCCGACCCGCGCTTCACGCTGGAGGCCCGGCCGGAGCCGGCCTACTGGGCGGATCAGGCCAGCGGGCTGGCGGCCTTCATCCGCGTGCTGGGCCTCTTCGTGTCCTTCGTCTTCAGCATCGGCGCGGTGCTGGGGGCGATGATCACCATGTACGCCCAGGTGGCGACGCGCGTGGCGGAGCTGGGGATGCTGCGCGCGGTGGGCTTCCGGCGGCGCAGCGTGCTGGCCAGCGTGGTGGTGGAGTCCGCCATGCTGGGCGCGGCCGGCGGCGTGCTGGGCGCCCTGGGGGCGCTGGCGACGCGGTGGATCCACGTGCGCACGCTCAACTTCCAGACGTTCGCGGCGGTGAGCTTCGGCTTCTCCCCCACCCCGGCCATCCTGCTGGGCGCGCTGCTGTTCGGCACGGGGATGGGGCTGCTGGGAGGGTTGTTGCCCGCGCTGCGCGCCTCGCGCCTGTCCATCCTGGACGCGCTGCGCGCCTGAGCGCCCGCCTCAGCCCTCCAGCTGCTCCGCGGTGAGGCAGCCCGCCGCGAGGTCCAGGTCCTCCAGGGGGATGCGCTGGATGTGCTCACGGGGCTCGTCCACGTTGTCGCGGTACTTGTGCGAGCCGCTCTCGTAGGTGACCCACAGCTCGCCGTCGATGACGTTGACGCCCTGGGCGTACGGGTCGATGAGCCCGTTGCCGATGTCCACCCGCTGCTCGATGTCCGCGGAGAACGTGTCCTCGGTGGACGTGAACGGCTGGTAGATGAGCTTCTTGTCCCCCGTGGTGAAGATGATGCCGTCGTCGGTGACGGTCATCCCCTGCGCGCGGTCCGGGGCACGGATGGGGCCCTCGCGAGAGTCCTCGATGAGGGCACCGGTCTTCTCGTCGAGCTTGTAACGCCAGACGGCGCCCGCCTTGCCGTCGCCATCCGGGCTGTAGCCGCCGACGTACGCGTAGCCGTCCTTGACGGTCATGTAGCTGCCCGAGGACACGAGCCCGATGCCCGTGGCCGGATCCGTCAGCCCCTCGGGCTTGGGGACATCCATGACCTGGGAAGGCATGGCCTCGCGGCACTCGTTCTGGGCCGCTTCGATTTCCTCACGCGTGTAGACGTAGACGTGATCCGTGTCGGAGACGTAGACGTGGTCGCCGTCCGTGGAGACGCCGCCGCCATGGCTGGGAGGACCCGCGGGAGGCGGGCCGCCGAGCACGGCCTGGTGCGTCTCCTTCCCCGAGTCCTTGTTCTGCACGGACAGGAGCACGCGGTGGTCGTCGTTGTAATAGGTCGTGAGCACTTCACCGCGCCTGGCGTCGTAGCCCTGTCCCTGGGGAGTCCACCCGGCATCCAGGTGGATGAACTCCGGGCCGACCTTCTCCCCGCTGCTCGCCTTCGTGAGAGGCGAGTCCACGCTCGCCGCAGCCGACGTGTTCCCGTAACCGCTGAGGTTCACGGGGCTGGCCTTCGCCGGGTCCATCCCGTCCTTGAAATAGGGCGCGGCGGGAGGAGGCGCGGGCGGAGGCGGGGCCACGGGAGGCTTCGAGATCGCCGTCTGGACGGTGCTGACGACCTGGCGGATGAGGGAGCTGATCAAGGGCCTGTCTCCGGCTGAAGGTGCTTGAGGGCACGAATCCTACATGACGGGATGGAAGCAGTTCACCCGTCAGCCAGGGGGGATTCTCGGCATTCGACAATTTGGAGTTTCCACTTCCATATTCAGTCGAATGTTCCAGGCACCCCAGGAGTGGCCAGCGAGGGCCAGCGCGCCGGCGGGAGGATGGCGCCTCGTGACCTGCAAGCCGCCGATGGCGGACCGCACCTTTCGCCATGCCCATCTACGAGTTCTTCTGCCGCAAGTGCCAGGAGCCCTTCACCGCGCTCATGACCATCCAGGAGCACGACGAGCAAGCCCCCGAGTGCCCGCGTTGCCACGACACGAAGGAGGTGGAGAAGCGCATCTCTCCCGCCCATGCCGTGACCACCAGGAAGTCGCTCACCTACTGATACCAGCGAGACAAGCGGTTGCTCTCCCTCTTCCTCTGCGGCGACGTGATGACCGGCAGGGGCATTGATCAGGCACTGCCCCACCCCGCGCCCCCAGGCCTGCACGAGGCCTACGTGCATGACGCCCGGGACTACGTAGCGCTGGCCGAAGAGCGCAACGGCCCCATCCGAAAGCCCGTCGGCTACAGCGAAATCTGGGGAGACGCGCTTGCGGCACTGGAGCAGGCCGCGCCCGACGTCCGGCTCATCAACCTGGAGACAAGCCTCACCACAAGCGAGCAGTGGTGGCCCGACAAGGGAATCCACTACCGCATGCATCCGGACAACGCCGCTTGTCTCACGGCGGCGCGAATCGGCTGCTGCGCGCTGGCGAACAACCACGTGCTGGACTGGGGTTACCCGGGACTGACGGAAACGCTGACGACGCTCCGGCGCCTGGGAATCGCCACCGCGGGACTGGGCGAGGATCTGGAGGCAGCCCAGCGGCCCGCGGTCCTGGACGCAGGGGCCGGAAGACGGGTCGTCGTGTTCTCGTTCGGAGACGTCAGCAGTGGCATTCCGCCAGCGTGGGCGGCGGGGATGAACAGGCCGGGAGTGGACCTGCTGCCCGACCTGTCCTCCCTCACCGCGAGGCGCCTGGGCAACCGGGTGGCGGCCATCAAGCGCGAGGGCGACGTCGTCATCGCCTCCATCCACTGGGGCGAAAACTGGGGCTACGCGGTGCCACGGGAGCAGCAGGACTTCGCCCATGCACTCATCGACGAGGCTGGCGTGGACCTCGTCCATGGCCACTCCTCGCACCACCCTCGCGGCATCGAAGTCCACCACGGCCACCTCATCCTCCATGGCTGCGGCGACTTCCTGAATGACTACGAGGGCATCCTTGGCCACGAGGACTTCCGGCCGGATCTGGCCCTGATGTACCTGGCGTCGGTGGACCCGGCGGACGGCCGGCTCGACAGCCTGCGCATGCTCCCCATGCAGCTGCGCCAGCTCCGTCCCCAGCGGGCCTCGCTACGGGATGCCGAATGGCTGCGCGGAGTCCTGGACCGCGAGGGACGCCGGCTGGGGACGCACGTGGAGTTGATGGCGGACGGGACGATCGGCCTCGAGTGGCGGTGACTCCTGCACGGGGCACCTCGGCGCACCGTGGAGTGCTGTATTCCCCCCTGAGCTTCGTCCGGGAACGCTCCCGATGTCGGCTGCCCCATCGGCGCTGGCGCCGGAGGGCGGATTGCCGCAATTCCTCTCAAGCTCCAGCCTGGGAGGTCATGCAATCCATCAAGCTGGCGCTGGTCTGTCTGTCGTTGGGGTGGGGCCTGGTGGCCGGGGCGCATCCGTCGCGTCCGGCCATCTGGGGCGAAAGCGCGATGGTGAAGGTGCGTCCGGAGACGCCGCCTCGCAACCAGCGGTCCGTGTCGCTGACCGCCGCGCGCAACGAGTTCGTGTCCTTCCAGGTCGTGCTTCACGGAGGACGGTCCGGCCTGAAGGGGGTGAGCGCAGTCCTGCCGGAGCTGCGCGCGGGCCGGGCTCGTATCTCTGGTGGGGACCTGCTGCTCTACCGGGAAGCGCTCCTGGACATCACGACGCCCACGCCGCCGGGAACGACTCCCGGGCGGTGGCCGGATGGCCTGGTGCCGGACGTGGACGAGGTCGTGGGAGAGAAGCGTCTGGCTTTTCCCTTCGACGTGCCCGCGGGAGAAGCCCGCGCCATCTGGGTGGACGTGCACGTGCCGCCGAACGCGCGCCCGGCCAACTACCGTGGCACCGTGACGGTGAAGGGCGACGGCTTCACGTCGCGGGTGGAGGTGAACCTCCAGGTGGTGGATGCCCGCCTGCCGAGCACCTCCTCGCTGCGCAGCGCCTTTTTGCTCTGGCCGCCCCACGTGTGCCGCGCCTTCACCGGGGACCCGGTGTGCCCCGTGGACACCCAGGTGCGCCTGTTGAAGCTCTTCCACCGGATGGCGCTGGAGCACCGCCTCACCCTGGCGAGCGGCTTTCCGCGAGAGGTGAACCTGCCCACGTGGGACCTGCCGGACTACGACACGTTCGCGGAGCGCTGGGGGCCGTTCCTCGACGGCACCGCACCCAACCGCCTGCCTGGGGCCCGAATGACGGCCCTGCAGTACCTGGGGCCGGCCAACGGCGCGGCGCTGACCGAATTCCAGACGGAAGCGGAGGAGCGCGGCTGGCTGTCGCGCTCGTTCGACTACGTCGGGGATGAGCCGCCCTACGGCACTACCTGGGAGGCGGTGGCGGCCCGGGCGGAGCTCACCCGCACGGCGGCCCCGAAACTTCGCACGCTGTTGACCAGCACCGTCACGGAGCTGGAGGCCCACGGGCTGCTGGAGGAGATCGACATCATCACCGTGCTGGTGAACTTCATCGACGGGACCCAGCCGCCCTACGAAGGGAACCAGCGCCCGAAGTACGACGACTTCCTCAAGCTGCCCAACCGCCAGCTGTGGCTGTACCAGAGCTGCGCGAGCCACGGCTGCTCTCCCAGCGAACCGCCCCCGCCGGAGAACATCCCGGGCCAGGGCTGGCCCTCGTACATGGTGGACCGCTCGGCGGCCAAGGCGCGCGGCATGCAATGGCTGGACTTCATCAACGGCGCGAGCGGCGAGCTGTATTACCAGACGGTGGGCCTGCTCTACACCGCATGGACGACGCAGTTCCGCTTCAACGGCAATGGTGACGGCACGCTCTTCTATCCGGGGCTGCCGTCCATCATCGGCGGCACCACGGAGATCCCCCTGCCCTCGATCCTCATGAAGCTCATCCGGCAGGGCATGCAGGACTACGAATGGCTGAAGCTGGTGAGTGACGCGGGCGACCCTGCGTACGCGCGCACCGTGGCCCGGAAGCTCATCCCGCACGCCTGGGCGGTGCCCGACGACGGGGAGGCGTTCGACAAGGCAAGGCTCCAGCTCATCCGGCGCTACCTGCAGCTGTGCCGAAACCGCGCTGCGGCGCAGTAGGCGCCTACTTGGAGGAGGCCTCGGGCTTGACGAGCGTCTTCTCGGAGGACTTGAAGAGGTTCGCCATCACCTTGTCCATGGTCGCACCGAGGAGCCGTTCGCCTGAGAAACCCGCGGCCACTGCAGGCGCCCAGCACGCCCACGGTGCTCAACAACGTCGCTCTGGGCAACACGGGCTACGGCCTCTTCGCGCCGGCCGCGTTCGACGGGGGAGGCAACGTCGCGCGAGACAACGGCGCGGGCAACTGCGTGGGCCTGACCTGCGCACCCTACTGACGCCGCCCTGAGCCCCCTCGCACACGAGGGCGCCACCGCCGTCCGGCAGAGGACGGCGCGCCACCTGTCCGGGTCATAGGCCGCAATCCCTCCCATCCTGGATAGTCAACACCAGCCGCGAGCCTCACGCTCGCGATGAGGGGGAAACGTTCATGAAAAGAGCAGGCCTTCATCTGATGCTGGTGCTCGCGGCGGCATTGTTCGCGGGCTGTGGGGACACCTCCGGGGACACAGGCACGGCGCGCTTCGCCGTGTCGGTGCCCCAATCCCTCTCCTCCACCATCGCCCGCGTCGCGGTCGCCTCGGGCGGTCCGGACATCCGCACCGTCTGGGTGGACCTGGCGCCCACGAACGGCGTCTGGGGCGGCACCATCGGCAACATCCCCGCGGGCACCGGCCGCGCCTTCGCCGCGCGCGCCTACGACGCCTCCGGCACCCTGCTCTTCTCCGGCTCCGCCGACAACGTCACCATCCTCTCCAACCAGACGACCCTCGTCGCCATCACCCTCCAGCAGATCAACCCGCCGCCACCCTTCGACAACGCGGCCCCCATCATCGACTACGTCTCGGTCTCCCCGAGCACCGTGGCGCCCGGAGGCACCGTCACCCTCCATGCCGTCGCGCATGACCCGACCCCGGAGGACACGGTCCACTTCGCATGGAGCGCCACCGCAGGCTCCATCTCCTCGCCCTCCGAGAGCTTCACCTCCTGGACGCTGCCCACCTCCACCGGGCTCCAGACCGTCAGGCTGACCGTGACGGACTCGCGCGGCCTGGCCTCCAGCGCGCTCCTGGTCGTCAACGTCGTCCCCGAGGGCGAGGGCGAGGCCGAGCTGTCCATCTTCTTCAACAGTGCACCGGAAGTGGCTGCGATCGACGCCACGCCCACGCAACTCGTCGTGGGACAGCCGACGGCGGTGTTGGTCACTGCATCGGACCCGGACGGGGACCCTCTCTCCTACTCGTGGAGCGCGTCGTGCGCGGGCACCTGGACCAACGCGTCCTCCGGCATCGCCACGTTCACGCCCTCGCTCCTGCCCACGGAGTCCTGCAACAACTGCCGCCTGAGCGTGTCCGTGACCGACGGGCGCGGAGGACACAACACGGGCACCGTCGCCCTGTGCGTCGCCAGCACGGCTCCCGTGAACCACCTCGCGCCCGTCATCCTCCGCTCCTACCGCTCCTCGGACACCGCGAGCCCGGGCCAAACACTGACCTATGAAGTCGTGGCCAGCGACCCGCAGGGCTCCGCCCTCACCTTCTCCTGGGACTCGAGCGTCGGCACGACAGGCGCTCCGGTGCGGGTGGGCAATCACAGTCGCATCACCTGGACGGCGCCCGCGTGCATCCGCCCGGGCACGACTCCGTCCGTCACCGTCACGGTGGCGAACGCCTTCGACCTCACGGCCACCCGGACCTTCACGGTGGCGGGGCTGCCGGATTGTGTCCTCGTGGGAGATTGGGACCCGACGGGCCACATGGGGGGCGGGCCTCGCTGGGGTCACACCGCGACGCTGCTGCCGGATGGCAGGGTGCTCATCGCCGGAGGTAGCGCCCAGAAATGGAGCTTCTTCCTCGACTCGACGGAGCTCTATGACCCGGCCACGAACACCTGGACCTATGGCCCCCGCATGAACGTGAGCCGCCTCTACCACTCGGCGACCTTGCTGCTCGATGGCAGGGTGCTCGTCGCGGGAGGAGAAGGCTTCGAGTTCTATTCCGCCCGGGCGGAGTTGTACGACCCGGCCACGAACACCTGGACCCCGACGGGCTCCATGGCGCAGGGCCGCTCCAGGCACCTGGCGGCGCGGCTGCCGGACGGCAAGGTGCTCGTCGCTGGGGGCGAGGACATGAGCGGCGACCTCACGTCCGCGGAGGTGTACGACCCGGCCACGGGCACCTGGAGCCCGGCGGGCGCCATGGCCGAACCTCGCTACCGCACGTCGGCGTTGCTGCCCACGGGCAAGGTGCTCGCCACGGGATTGAACTCGGCGGAGCTCTATGACCCGGCCACGAGGACCTGGAGCCCGACCCGTCCTCCGGTTGTATCTCCCGGGGGGCCGCCGGTGGTGCTGCCCGATGGCAATGTGCTCGTGGCCGGGGGCAGGACGGCGCAGCTGTATGACCCCTTCCTGGACATGTGGAGCCTGACGGGCGCCCCACGAGAACCCATCAACGGTCCGGCGGTGCTGCTGACCGACGGCAGGGCGCTCGTCGTGGGTTGGGAGGTGGCGGAGCTGTACGACCCGGCCACGGGCACGTGGACCATGGCCAATACCCCGGCCATCGATCGGAGTGGATTCACCTTGACGGCGTTGTCCGACGGCAGGGCGCTCATCGCCGGAACACCTCCCAACACCGAGTCGGATGTGGAGTCGGCGGAGGTCTACACCCCATGAGACGCGCATCCCTTCACCTGATGCTGGCGCTCGCGGCGGCGGTGTTCGCGGGCTGCGGAGACACTTCCGGGGACACAGGCACGGCGCGCTTCGCCGTGTCGGTGCCCCAATCCCTCTCCTCCACCATCGCTCGCGTCGCGGTCGCCTCGGGCGGTCCCGACATCCGCACCGTCTGGGTGGACCTGGCGCCCACGAACGGTGTCTGGGGCGGCACCATTGGAAACATCCCTGCGGGCACCGGCCGTGCCTTCGCCGCGCGCGCCTACGACGCCTCCGGCACCCTGCTCTTCTCCGGCTCCGCCGACGGCGTCACCATCCTCTCCAACCAGACGACCCTCGTCGCCATCACCCTCCAGCAGGTCAACCCGCCGCCGCCCTTCGACAACGAAGCGCCCCTCATCGACTTCGTGGCGGTGAACCCGAGCACCGTGGCGGCCGGGGGCACCGTCTCCCTCTACGCCTCCGCGCATGACCCGAACCCGGAGGACATGATCAGCTACGCGTGGAGCGCCACCGCGGGCACCATCTCCGCGCCCACCGAGCGCTTCACGTCCTGGACGGCCCCCACTTCCGCCGGGCTCCAGACCGTCACGTTGACGGTGACGGACTCGCGCGGCCTGGCCTCCAGCGCGCTCCTGTTCGTCAACGTCGTCCCCGAAGGCGAAGGTGAAGCCGAGCTGTCCATCTCCTTCAACAGCGCGCCCCAGGTGTCCTCCATCACCGCGACAGCGACGCGGCTGGCCGTGGGACAGCCGACGACTGTCTTCGCGCTGGCCATGGATCCGGATGGAGACAGTCTCTCCTACGCTTGGAGCGCGTCCTGCGCGGGCACCTGGACCGACGCGACCTCCGCCCTCGGTCAATTCACGCCCTCAATCGCGCCAGCCGAGGCGTGCAACAACTGCCGCCTGAGCGTGTCCGTGTCCGACGGGCGTGGAGGGCACAACACGGGCACCGTCGCCCTGTGCGTCAGCAATACGCCCCCCAGCAACCAGCTCGCGCCCGTCATCCTCCGCTCGTACCGCTCCTCGGACACGGCCAACCCGGGCGACGTGATCACCTACGAGGTGGCGGCCAGCGACCCGCAGGGTTCCACGCTCGGCTTCTCCTGGCAGGCCACCACCGGCACACTGGCCACGCCGACCGGCGACTCCACGCACAGCCGCGTCACCTGGACGGCGCCGCCTTGCGCCAGCGGTGGCACGCCGCCCTCCATCACCGTCACCGTGACGAATGCCTTTGGCCTCACGGCCACCCGGAGCTTCACGGTGACGGGCTTGCCGGGCTGCTCCGTCCCGGGGACATGGGCCCTGACGGGACCGAGGGTCAACTTCCTGCTGCGCCTGTACACCACGGCGACGCTGCTCCCCAACGGCAAGGTGCTCGTCGCGGGCGGCAGTGAGGCGCAACGAGGCCAATGCACCAGCTCGACGGAGTTGTACGACCCGGCCTCGAATACCTGGAGCGCGACCGGCTTCATGCTCGAATGCCGCTATGGGCACACAGCCACGCTGCTCCCCAACGGCAAGGTGCTCGTCGCGGGAGGCCTGGACCGGTTCTTCGTCCTGCGGACGGCGGAGCTCTATGACCCGGCCACGGGCACCTGGAGTCCCACGGGCTCCATGGTGGAAGCTCGCGCGGGCCACACGGCGACGCTGCTGCCCAACGGTCAGGTGCTCGTCCAGAGCGAAACGACGGCGGAGCTCTATGACCCCGCGTCGGGGACCTGGAGCATGACCGGCTCACTGGCCGTGGTGCGTTATGAGAACCCGGCGACACTGCTGCAGGACGGCAGGGTGCTCGTCGCGGGAGGGCGCAACCTGGACGGCGACGTCACCACCGCCGAACTCTATGACCCGGGCACGGGCACCTGGAGCTCCACGGGCTCTCCGGTCGCACCGGTCAACGGCTCTCTGGCGCTGCTGCCGGATGGGAAGGTGTTCGCCGTGTCAGGCACCGCGGCGCAGTTGTACGACCCGGCCACGGGCACCTGGACCCTCACGGGTTCACCGCCCGCACCGCTCGGCGGCCCGGAGACGGTGCTGCGAAATGGGAAGGTGCTCGTCGCGTATGTGGACGCCGCGGCGCTCTACGACCCGGCCACGGGCACCTGGACTCCGACCGCTCCCACGATTGTCCCGCGCTATGGGCTCAATACGGCGACGCTCTTGCCCGATGGCCGGGTGCTCGTCACGTCGGGAAGCTACGAATCCGAAGCGGCCGAGCTCTACACCCCGCTGTGAGCTTGAGGGCCATCCTCGGACGCCATCGCCATGCGACGAACGGCCGGTTGCGCTCACCCGTGAGCAGCCGCGCCATGCCTCCGGGCCGCTGGGCAGCGGGAGAAACGCACGCACCTTGGCGGGCACCATGCCCCCATTGTTCTTCCGGTTTGCCCACGCGTTCGGCTTGTCATTGCTCTGGATGGCCCTGGCGTGCCAGGGCTCCGGGTCCGAAGAAGCGCTGGAGCAGCAGTCGCCGAGCCTCGTCCTGGAGCCCGGGCAGCTCGTCGTCTCGATCACCTTCGATGACGCGAGGGCCAGCCAGGTCACCGCGGCCTCCCTGTTGGAGGCGCGCGGAATGCGCGGGACCTTCTTCGTCAGCAGCGGGAGGCTCGGCATGACGGGCTATCTGACGCGCGATCAGCTCCGGCGCTTCCAGACCGCTGGCCACGAGGTGGGCGGCCACACGGTGTCCCACGTCCAGCTCCCCACGCTGGACGTGGACTCGCAGCGCCGCCAGGTGTGCGACGACCGGGTGGCCCTGATGAACGCGGGGCTGAGGGTGACGTCCTTCGCCTATCCCTCCGGAGCGAGGGATGCGACCACGGAACAGGTCGTCATCGATTGCAACTACAACTCCGCGCGAGAATCCGGCGGCCTGCGGACGCCGGACAGCTGCACGGGCTGCCCCTACGCGGAGACCGTGCCGCCGCAGGACGCCTTCGCCATCCGCAACCACGGCTCCGTCCAGAGAACCCAGACGCTGGCGGACCTGCAGGGGCTGGTGCTCCGAGCCGAGTCCGCCGGCGGAGGCTGGGTGCCCATCGCCTTCCACGAGATCTGCCCGGGGCCCTGCCCGACGTCGGAGACCTACGGCATCAACGTGTCCACCTTCACGGCCTTCCTGGACTGGCTCGCGGCGCGCGCTTCGCGAGGCACCTTCGTGCGCACGGTGGATCAGGTCATCGGAGGCGCGGTGAAGCCGCCGGTCAACGGGCCGCCGCTGCCCGACGCTGGCACTCCACCTCCCACGCAACTGCTGGCGAATCCATCCCTGGAGACCGACAGCAACGGAGACGGAGCCCCGGACTGCTGGCAGCGCGGCGGCTATGGCGCCAACGCCTACAGCTGGTCGCGGACCACGGATGCCCATTCGGGGACCTGGGCCCAGCGCTTGAGCGTCACCAGCTACTCCAGCGGAGACCGCAAGCTCATCTCCCTGGAGGATCTCGGAGCGTGCGCGCCGCCGCTCACCCCGGGCCACCGCTACCGGGTGTCCGCCTGGTACAAGGCCACCGCCGCGCCCCTCTTCAAGGCGTACTACCGCAACGCATCAGGAGGCTGGGCATGGTGGGCCCAGAGCGCCCTGCTGCCCACGCGAGGCACCTACGGCTACGCCGAGTGGACGACGCCCGCGGCGCCCTCCGCGGGCCGGGGCTTGAGCGTGGGGCTGGCCCTGGAGCGCGTGGGCACGCTGACGATGGATGACTTCAGGCTCGAGGACCTCGGCCCGGGCCCGTTCGCGCCGCTCGAGCCCGAACCGCCGGTCCCCTGAGCGCATCGTCCTTCAAGCGGGTCGGTTGCTGCCGGACGGCGTGGGCGCCTGGTAGGCGGCGAGCGTGAACGTCTCCATCAGCGGGTTCGCATGGCCCGTGAAGAAGAGCCGCATGCGGATGAAGGAGCCCGGCGCGGGCGGTGACGGACACGCCACCGCCCGCTTCGGTCCTTCAGGGACTACTGGACGGTGTACGCCACCGTGCCGCTGCAGCTCCCGCTGGAGTAGCAGCCCGCGCGGATCTGGTAGGTGCCCGCCGTCGTGGCCTTGAAGCTCGCGAAGGACAGCGTGCCGCAGGCGTCGTCGTTCGAGGCCACCTGGGTGGTTCCGTTGTACAGGCGCAGGTACGTGTCACCCGTGCCGGAGGCGCCCGCCACCGAGCAGGTGCCGAACTTGAGGGTCTGCCCGGCGGCCAGGGTGACGTTGCGGTTGACGGTGTTCTGGTTGGCGCTGTTGGTGTTGGTGGCGGTGAAGGTGAACGTCACCGGCGTCACGGGCGGCGGGTAGCCCGCGCACAGGCGCGTGCTGGTCGCCACGCCGCAGTACTCGTCGATGGCCGGCCGGACGTAGGTGATGTCCTCGCCGCGGCAGCCCGTCTCCGTGCAGGTGTTGACGACGTTGCAGCTGCCGTTGGCTTTGTAGTCGGTCTCGCCGCGCACCAGGATGCCGGCCACCGTGTAGCCGCTGTTCTCATACACGCCCGAGCCCGAGTTGCCGCCGAACGTGTCCGTGGTGCCCACGAAGTAGTCCAGCGTGCCCGCGCGCGCGTCACGCACCGAGCCGCCCGAGTCGATCTTGAAGGGAATGCCGCTGCCCGAGCCGATGACCGTCACGTTGGTGCCCACGGGCAGCGCGGCGTTGCCCGCGCGAATGGGCGCGGGCGTGAAGCGCGGGGTGGCCGGCCGGTCCAGCCGGACGACAGCGAAGTCCAGGTTGCGGCCGCCCACCGTGCCCTGCTGGCGCGCGACGATCTCCTTGCAGGAGAAGATGTCCGCGGTCGTCACCGTCTGCATGGCGCCGGCGGCGGTGCGGTAGAAGTTGAAGACGAAGCGCGTGCTGGTGCAGGCCGAAGCGCTGGTGATGCAGTGGCCCGCGGTGAGCACCAGGTCATCGTCGATGAGCGTGCCGGAGCAGAACGCCGGGGTCAGGTCGTCCAGGAAGCGCTCGGAGGTGCAGAGGTTGTACGCGGAGCGCAGCGTGGATGCGTTGAAGGTGACCTTGTCGGGGTTGGTCGCGTTGAAGTCCGAAGGGTTCATCAGCGCGACGGTGGACTGCTGAGCACGGGCGCGCAGCGTGGCGTCCGAGTGCGCGTACACGTCCGTGCGGTTGTCCGTCCCATAGACGACGGGCTGCTTCTCCGTGCCCAGGGGAGCGTTGTCGGCGGACTCCCCCTCGGGGGCCGGACCGCAGGCCACCAGGGAGAGGGTACACAGCAGCGTTCCGAGCAGCGTCCTGCGGCCAGAAGTCCGGGGGATTCGCATGTGCTGAACACTCCTTGAGGGTGAAGAGCGCATGCTCGCGCTAAACATGCGCTCTCCGCAACACACGCCTAACGAGCATTGTCTCCAGCTCAGGAGAAGCGCTCACTTCCCGGTGGGCGCGCCCAGCTTCTCGAGGACCTTCACCGCATTGGCATTCCCCGCGTCCAGCGCGAGTGACTTCCTGTAGCTCGCGATGGCCGCTTCCTTCTGTCCCAGTTGGAGCTGTGCCTCGCCCAGGCTGTCGTAGGTATTCGCATCCGTGGGGAAGAGCTTCACGTTCGCTTCGAGCACCCGCACCGCTTCGGCGCCCTTGCCGTCTGACAGCAACCGGTAGCCGAGCTGGTTCAGGTCCCCCGACTCCAGGCCCTTCATGCCCTCGCGATGCTTCGCGGCGTACCACGCGAGCGCGGTGTCGACGCCCTTGAGCCGCATGAGCACGTCCACCTGGGCGGACGGCGACACGGGCTCGGGCTTGAACGCGGGCCAGCCATACTCGGCCGCCACGCTGGCGATGAGCCGGTCGAAGAGCAGGAAGCCGTTGTCGGAGTTGGCCATGGCGACCACGCCGCTGCCCGTGTCACTGAAGGCCATGAACACGGCCTGGAAACCTTCGTCCGAGCCACCGTGCCAGAAGCGGTCGCTGCCGGGCTCCACCTGGAAGCCCAGCCCGAACCGCTCCGACTGCCGCGTCAGCATCTGCTGCGTCATCGCTTGCGACAGCACGCGCTTGGACTTCCCCGCCTTCGCGCTGGACACCTCGAGGGCGACCCGAGCGAGGTCGGATGGCGTGGTCCACAGTCCGGCCGCGGCCATCTCCGGGTACACGTGCCAGCGGCCCGCGACGCTCTTCCCGCTGGAGGACGTCCCGGTCGCCGTCCTGGCTGCGAGGGCCGGAGGCAGGGGCTGCTCGTAGGAGCTGCTGCTCATGCCGAGCGGCTTCAGCACCGTTTCCCGCATGACCTGGGGGAACGGCTTCTGGAGCTGATCCACCATCATCAGCTGGACGATGGACGTGCCACCGCCGCTGTAGCGCGTCTTCGTCCCGGGGACGAGGTCGACGCGAACCGGGGAGGTGTTCGCGGGCGCCACGCCCTCCAGCACCTGCACCAGCGTGGGCATGGGCGCGTCGACGGCGTAACCGGGGAAGCCATGCACGGTCGTCCCCGCGCTGTGGCTGAGCAGCCGGCGCAGGGTGACCTTCTGCTCCTTCGTGAAGTCGTTCTCGGGGACCTTCCACGAGCGCAGCCTGTCGTTGATGTTCTCGTCGAGCGACCATTTGCCGGCCTCGACGAAGTGCAGCGCCGCCAGGGCTGTCACCGGCTTGCTGATGGAGCCCGCCTGGAACAGCGTCTCCAGGGTGACGGGCTCCAAGCCACCCGCCGTCTTCACGCCATAGGCCCTGGCCCAGACGATGGCGTGCTTGTCGAAGACGGCGATGCTCAGCCCGGGGATCCGGTACAGCGCCATCCACTGCTGAAGCGTCAGGCTCTGGGGTTTCTCACCCTCGATGACGACCGGGACCAGGCCCGCCTCCACTCGCGCCGCGCGGGCCGCCTGAGCAGGGCTGGCCAACCATTGCGTGGCGGGCTTCTTCGCTCCCTCCGCCGCGAGGGCCGCGCCTCCCGGGCTGAACACGATGGCCGCGAGCACGAGGCGGGACAGGGAACGACGCATGGGTTCACCGGAGGAAAGGGGTGGGACGCACGGTGTACGTCCGCCCCTCCGTTCGATTTCAAGCGCGGTGAGATTGTCGACGACCGGGTGATGGCCAAAAACAAAGGCCCTGGAGTCACCGGCTTGCACCGGGGACTCCAGGGCCTCTATTTGGTCGGGGCGACAGGATTTGAGCCCGCGGACCCCAAGATTCTTGCTGTTAGTTTAGTTTGCTGCTGGGCTCCGCCCCGGTGGCGATGGAGGTCTCCGGTTCTGGCTGCTGACCGTACGGGAGGTCATGCATGGCCCATTCAGCGGTATTCGAAGCTCGGATTGAGAAGGGAACCAAGTGGACCTTCGGGAACTGCGCAGGATGAGGTAGCGAGGCGCTCCGTGAAAACCCCCAAGCGCCGCAGCGCGCTGCCTTCTGAAGCCCCCTGGCACAGTTCGCAAGAGAGGCCGAACCACTCACGAGCCGCCGAGGGCCGATCGTGCCGAGCAAGAAGCTCCCCTGCATGCCGGGCGATCAGCTCAGAGGGATGCGAGCGGAGCGTTCCCGAGGCGAGCACACCGAAGAGCGACTTGGGCCCACGCTCCTCAAGCACGCCTGGCCAATCGCCCCGCGGCACACAACCGGGAGCCCAGAGCAGGGCGCGGAGAATGAGATCGAGCGTGAAACGCATGCCCGGCTCACGCTTGACGAGCCCTGCAGCCTCCGCTGGCTTCCGAATCTCCCCCACCCCTGCCAGTTCAAAGGACTCAGAGATGCCTCGCATGTCCGCGTCTGCTCCTGAGAGACGTACCCGCTCTAGGAGCATGCGCGCAAGAATCGTGGCATTCATCCGCAGGTCCATTGGCGAGTCCAGGAAGTAGCGCCGAGCTCTCAATGCCAACCGGATCGCCTCCTCGGCGCGTCCGCAGAAGGCGAGGGAACGCGCCGCCGTACCAAACATCCGCCCCCGCTCTCGATCAGGCACATCCCATCCAGGTTCTTGCCCGAGTGCCTCCGCCAGGGCTCGCTCCCTCGCGTCCATGAGGGTGGGTGGGACCGGCTGATGGATCGCCAGGGTGAGGATCTCTCCATCTTCCTCGGCATTCCGCACCAGGGCTTCGGCCGAAGACGCGAGCTCCCCCAGGCATGACGCCAACTCGGGCGCGTCCGCGGGCAGGCGGTTCTGCAACATGACCTGCTCGAGGTTCAGCATCTGCTGCCGCTCGGCGAGCAGGCCGAAGGAGAGCCCCGCGACGAGCAGCTCCCGGAAGGCACTGGCTGCCCGTGTTCCCGCGGAGATGTCTCCGCGGTGATTGGCGCATTCAAGCGTCTGGCGCCAGAGCCGGGCCGCACTCTCGCGCTCACCGGCAAGAGCCCGTCGCACCGACTTCGCGAGAGCCCCCTCTCCCGACCAGCCCGCTTCGATGGCGCGCCAGGTCCCCTCGTAATCGCCAGTCTTGGCTGCCAGTGCCCCCTGGCTCCGGCCGCTCAGGACCACCCCAACGCCCATCGCTTCACGAACCTTCAGGTCGGCCCCGAGCACCCTGCAGGCCCGCTCCCAAAGCTGAGATGCAGCCAGGAGCGCCCCTTCCCGCGCCGCCCGGTAGCGGGACAGGGACGACGTCTGGCCTCGGACATCTCCCGCCAGCGTTTCCATAAGGGCCGAGGCCTGCCACAGGTCCACCGTGTCCTCCCGGAGCGCCCGATCCACACCTCGCAGCGTCTTCAACGCGGCTCGAGCGATCACCAGAGGAGGATTCTTTCCATCGGGGTCGAGCGGAGAGCCACCAGTCACGGCCTCCTTGCCGGACACCCCTCCCAGCAAGCCATGGAGGAAGTTGCAGGCAAAGTCCGAGAGGAACACCGCGGGATGGGCGCCCCCATAGCGGCCGGGGTCCACCTCGATGGACCTCAAGGAAGGCCATGAGCCCAACTGTCCGGACGACTCGCGCGCGAGCCCGTCCAGGGTCTGGCGAACCTCGGCCTCGGTGTAGGAGCGAACCCATCTGCGCGGAGGCTCTCCATCTTTCTCGAGCGCCTCCAGAGGGAGGGCTATGCCACGCCGAGCCGCCGCCTGGGCGGTCTCCTCCATCAAGGGAAGTGTGCGCGTGGCGGGCCGGACATCCAGCTCGCGTGCCCCCTGAAGCACCGCGAGCCGGGCGGAGATGTCCACCACGTCCGCGAGCATTCGCACGTAGGTGGCAAGCCGGGTGTCCGCACGGCCGCTCGGGGGCTCCACGAGGAAGATCCAGCAGCCCCCCAGCCGGGTCAACTCGCGCGAAAGGACCTCAAGAATCCGGCCGCGAACTTCGCGGGGCAACTCGGAGGCGTGCGGGGGCCACTTGTCGATCCCCTCTGCCTTGCAGGCCTGCCGCAAGGCGCGCTCCAACGGCGCTGCGAGCCGATCCACCTCGCCGGGGCAGAGGACACCGCCAATGACGAGGACTTCGTCCTGCGGAGGCTCCTGCTCGAAGCGGCCTGACTCATCCAGAGCGAGTGTCCAGACGGGGTGAGACATGCACGTGCCTCCCGATGCTCACTGCGAGGGAATCTTCATTGAGGCCCGGACGATGCCCAGGACGCGCTGCCGGAAGTCTTCCAGATCGACGGGTTCCGAAGTCTCGGTCTCATCGATGTCAGGATGCACGACCTTTACCCGCCGCTCGTTCGCATCGGCCAGTTCGTCAAAGAATGCCGGGCACTCCTCCAGTGCTGGATCTGCGAGCCGCCCGACGTCGGGCACGAAGACACGCGCGAATGCAAACCCCAGGATCCGCGTTCCGATGGTGGCGTTGCGCGCCAGAACCCCGCGAAGTTGGTGCAGAGGATCATCCTTGGACACGGTCTTCAGCAGATGCTGAGCGCTCCTGCCCAGGTTGGCGCTCCGAGCCAGGACGCGATCCTTCCGGGTCGTGATGGGAAGCGCCAACACCTCCCGAAAGCGCTCCTTGGTGAAGGCGGCCTCGAATCGCTGGTGAAGCATCCCTGATAGGGCCTCCAGCACATCAGCCCAGCAGTGGAGCGCCTGACGCAGCGAGGTGTGCTTCACGGCATGCGCGATCGTGGCGAAGACCTCGGCATCCACGACCATCCGTTGCAGCAACTCCCAGCCGGGATTGTTCCAGACGCCCACGAGTGCATGCCGGGCCTTGCGGCCTGCGGCCTCGCGCAGATCGCTCATGCTCGCGTAGCCCGCCTCTTTCAGGATGAAGGGGGTGAGCAACGCACTCACCTCCAGCTTCCGTGCCTCGAGCTCACGGCGCCCCGCCTCATCCACCCGTGACAGCAGCCCCTGCCACCCGGCGGAGTCGAACTCGGAGGAGATCCGTGCGGAGGGAACGACACACGGACGCCAGACCACCGGGTCCGTCGTCGGCCGGAACTCGACGGGCACAAAGACATTCCCGCGCTCGGGCCTCTCGCGAGGGTTTCGGCGGATCCGGCGGATCAACCCGGAGTCGAAATTCTGCACGCCGCTCCCCATCCGCTCGATCCCTCGCAGCTCGGGCACGTCCGGTAGGAAAGAAAGTGCCCTATCCACGACCCCGTCGCTCGGACGCTTTCCCAGTTCAGGTTCGGCATCGCAGGCGACACCCTGCCATCCTTTGGGCAGCTCCGGCCTGTCCTTGGGGTGCAAGCCAAACACGACCTGCAGCAGCGGCCTGCGGGCAAGCGGATCCCAGGCGATCCATCCTTCACGCTCGTAGGGCTCCTCGGATGGCTTGACGGCTGGCCGCGGCTCCCAGCGCTCCTGCCCCGGCTGCTGTTGGATCTGCCCTGCACCGTCCAGGGCATCCAGCACGGAGTGGATGAGGCTTGCGTCCACTTGCAGGGTCAGGGCGAGGTCTCCAGGATGCCCATGCCCCAGCTCGATCAAACCGAGAACGGCCTCCTCCAGCGGATCCTGCGCATGGGCGTCTCCGTGCAACGAAACCCAGACAGGGAACCACCAGGCCGGGACCTGACACCACATGCGCTGCTCGGCCGTCATGCCAGCGCCTCTTTCCAGGGCTCAATGAGACTCGCCTCCTGGCAGTGACTCACGAGCTGAGCCAGGTGGGGCGCTCCCGTCTTGACGAGCCCTGAGGACATGGCGCCTGCGTTGCCGAGGATGATGAGTTGCCTTTGCGCCCGGCTCAGCGCGACGTTGATGCGCGAGGGCGCGGCAAGAAAGCCCGGCTTGCCGTCCATCCGTGTCGTGCAAAATAGGACCACGGGGTATTCACGTCCCTGCACCGAGTCGATGGTGCGCACGGTGGCAATGGCCCTCAGCTCTGGCCGCGTCCTCAAGGCGTAGTCCAGCGCTTCCTTCTGGGCGAGGTAGGCGCAGATGACGCCCACGAAGGGTGCGCCATTGTCCGCCGCCTGGCTGCGGCTGTACTGCTCAAGGAGTTGGAGCACCGCCCGAATCTCGGTGGGATTCGTATAGACGGCCTCCTTGGTTCGAGGCAGGTCGAGCCATACCACAGGCCGATCAGCCAGCACGCCCCAGAACGGCGCACGCTTCGCAGCCAACACAGGGCCGGAATGGTAGCTGTCAATCGCTTCCTGATGCGGTGCGTAGAAGAGCCGGTCTACGAGCGCCCCGATAGTCCCGTGCATGCGGTACTGCGTCTGAAGACGGATGCGGCAGCCCGCGGGGATCAGCCCGTAAAGCAGCCCGAAGAGCGTCTCTCGCTGGATGTCCACAGAAGGCGGCCGATCGCTCTCCAGGGCATCGATGATTTCGTCCTCCACCATCGGGGGCAGCTGCCGGTGGTCTCCGATGAGGACGACTCGGCGTCCTTGCACCATGGGGACGAGCAGTTCGAAGGGAGAGGCCCTGCCGGCTTCGTCGATGAGGACCCAGTCGTATTCAGGCTCATCGGGCACTCGCGCCTTGGCCGCCATGGAGCACGTCGCCGCGGTGGTGTTGCCATGCCGCTGCTTGATGGTTTCCCAGGCGGCGGGATCGTTGCGCAGCCGGGTCATGAATCGGAACGCGACGGCCACGGGCGTGCGGACCAGCCCATCGGCGCACTGGCGCACATCCTCCTCGGCGCGCTTCGCCCATGCCGCGAGGTGCTGGCGCAGGACATCCCCCTCGCTAGGCGCTGGCGGGAGGGGCGGATGGGCCGGACGATGCCCTGCTTCGACCCACGTCCGCAGCTCCTTCCACCGCTCTTCCACCCGGCGGGACCAACGCAAGGGGTTGACCCGCATTCCTTGCGTGGCTTCGAGGACGGCCGCCACGGCCGCATCCACGTGCGCCCGGGAGGCGATGGGCCACGAGTCCCGAACGTGCGCCCACCAGGCCTGAACGTCTCCGGCCTGCTCGGGGAGTTGCGGAGAAGCATCAGGTTCCCCCTCCGGCCCGGCTGGTGGAGCCCATGCGCGCAACGCTCCTGCCAGGCTCCACGCCTCCTCGCGGGAGGAAGGCGTGAGCGGAGCCGCCTCGTTGCCAGCCAGTTGCTCCAGCGCCTCCGCCATCTTCTCGAAAGCCACCTCCCCCGCCAGCATCAGGAGCCGGAACCGCGCCATCTCCGAGCGGACATCCTCCAGGCTCTGTAGCTTGCGAACGATGGGATCCGCACTCAGGCGCGTCTGCAGCGAGTCGATGATGCGCTCTCGTCCCCAGGCACGCCGCTCGGCCTGGGCGAAGTCCTCGTCCTCGTTCTGCCCGCCCTTCCGGACGGTCCGGACGACGAGCCCCTGGATGGACTCGAGCTTCTCGACGACGTTGTCGATGGCCTCGTTCTGCACGGAGGAGATGAGCACCCGGATGGGGGGCTGCGACCGGCGCCGGGTCGCTGCGAGCTGCTGGAGTGCCTCGACGATGACGCGCGTCTTGCCCGCGCCGGGCGGCCCCTGGATCGCCACCAGTTCCTGACAGCCTAGGATCTTCAGGAGAGCGGCCTGTTGGTGCTCGTCGAGCTGATCCAGCACAGGCCTGGGAAGCCGCACGACTGCGGGCTCCCGGGTGAGGCTTGGTGCATTGAGGATGTCCAGCAAGCGAGAGCAGGCCGCGCGTCCGGCGCGAAGGACGTCCAGGGCCTCCCGCTGCCGCTCCTCCTGCTTGCGGACGCCGCGGTTCTCCACGGCCTGCAACACGCCCGCGGCAGGAATCTCCCGGACGCTTCGCCCTGGCTTCATACGCAGTTCCACGAGCCCGGGGCCCTTGCGTCGAATCTTCTCGATCGTCAGCGCCCCCTCCTCCGTCCCCTCCTGTTTCACCGTCTGATCCAGCTTGACCCAGCGGCCCTCTTGCTGCTGAGGCCCGAGCCAGGCCCGCATGCCCTCGTCATTCAAACGGGCCCGTGCCACCCACGTGCTCCCATGCTGGCTCGCCCCCTCGTAGTGCAGGGGCACTGCGGCCCGGGCCTGCTGCTTCTCCTGAGCCCGTTCGCGGGAGAGTTGGGCATAGCGCGCCCAGGTATCGAACAAGGGCGAGCGCTCCGACATGAAGGCGACAGCGTCGGCGACAGCCGCGCCCGCCGCCTCCTCTCCAGAGACAGGCAAGCCTGCTCCCGGCTCGATCCGCACCAGCCCGTTGGGCCCACAGCGAGCAGTCGCGGCATCCCGGGCATCAATGCACTGGCGCAGTTCGAACCAGGCATGTCCGTCCTGCGTCACCAACTGCGTCTCAATGACTTCCCCGGTGGGCAGCCACCACGTAACGGCACGGGCATCATCATCGGAGAGTGCGGCGATGCTGCGCTGCCCGATGACGGCAATGCGCCTGCCGCCCACGTCCAGGGACAGGCGCTCCAGTGCGTCCTGCCCGGAACGGAGTCCCAGCTGTCCGGCCCGCTCCGCAAGCCACGCGGGGATACGGAATGGAATTCGAGCCGACAGCGGGAGGGTCCTGGGCGGCGCGAAGGGAAGCAATGATCCGGACTGCTCCTTCACGCTGAATCCGCACACCCAGACGGCGTGGGGGCAAGCATCCAGGATGCGCCGCAGGTCCTGTGCCGACACGGGCTGAATCTCGCGCGCGTCTCCGCCCGGCAGATGGAGCATTGTCTTGCGCTCCATCCGCAAGGTCACGAGCGTATCCACCACCTCGTAGGAAATGGCCTCGGTGCGGAAAGCATGGCCTTGCCGCCCCTCCAGCAGGGTCCGTGCCAGGTGAGGTGCGATGTTCATGGCTCGCTCCCTGCGAGAGGCAGCGTCACGATACGCCCCTCCAATGCATCGATGGCCATCGACAGCGGCTCGTCCTGGGCCGTGGAGCGCACGGCTTGCCGCAGCACCTCCTCAGGGAGCTGCTGGCGCAGCTCTCGAAGGAAGGCGACTGTCTCTCGGACTTGAGGGTCCTCGGGGGCCAGCAGGCCGGCCACGCGGCAGCGGCACAGGTGCATCAGGGACTGCAGGAGGAAGGCGAAGTGATCCTTCCGACGCTCTGACTTCTCGAGCCGCCCGAGCTCGCGCGTGAGGACGGTGAGCGCTGCACGGGCACGCGCTTCGCCCAGGTGAGGCGTGACTTCCGGGTGGGCTTGAAGCGCCCAGAGCATGGCATTGCCCAGGCTCCGGCGCTCATCATCAGAGCCTGGCTCAAACCCGACGATCACGTCCCAGACCTCATCGGCTCGGCCATCGACGATGCGGCCAAGTCCTCGCCACCACTCGGTCCGTGTGCCTCCCTTGGCCTCCTTCATCCTCTCCATGAGGAAGCTCGCGAAGCGCCCATCTCCGCGAACGGCCGCCCGCGACCTGGCGCGAATGGCCCAGAGCTTCGCCTTTTCCGTGAGCGCGGGCGCCTCCCCCTCCTTGTCCGGGCCTCTGCGCAGCCCCAGCAGCCAGTCCAGCCGCGGGGCCACCACGTCCTCCAGCAGCTGGCGTCCTTCCTGGCTGAGGGACGCTGACCCCGACCCCTGGACGGCACGAAGCGCCTGCTCGAGTTTCTCCACGAGCGGGAGCATGTCATCCTTGAGCAACCCCGCATTCGTCTTGGCCTGCTTGCGCTCTTTGATGGACAACTTGCGCCACCATTCAGCCAGGGCTTGGCTGGCCGCCAGAATGCGCTCCAGGGCCTGCTGCTCGAGCAAGGGCGGAGGGCGGTATTCGGGGGGGCTGCTGGGCTCTTCCCTGTCCCCGGCATCAGGCTCGGCCCCTTGGAGTCGAAAGGGAATTCGCTCGAAGGGAGCCGCTTCGTACGGAACCAGCCGTCCCTCCACATCCTCAAGGCCGTAACGGAAGCGGACGGAGATACGTACCGTCACGGCCTGCGACAGCGGCAGCGGAGGCCCCTCCAGGCGCAGATTGAAGGGAGCCACCTGCCTGTCGCGGAGCATCCTCAAGTCGAACACATCCTTGCCCGCCTCAAGGATCAGGGTCTGTGCCGAGACGAAGGACAATGGGCGCCCGGGTTCGGCATAGGAGCCCTCCGGCACGACATCGACATGCTTGCGCCGGTTCTCTTCCCGGACCTCAACGGTCAGCGCAGGCAGCCTGTCCCTCCACGTGGGCCGCCCGGCCCGGTAGCGCTCCAGGAACACACGAGCCCCTCGCACTGCCGCATCCGAGGAAAGGAAGACGATCGGGAGCGAAGCCAGTCCCTGCCGCAGACGCTCCTCCAGTTCCGGCCCTGCACCCGCGATAGCCACCAGGTCGATGCCCTTTCCCGACAATGTCCTCGCTGCCTCGAGAAGATGTCTGTCCAACTGGTCGCCGGCCGGCGGCAGCGGAGACAGTTCCCAATCCTCGCCCTGCCGTACCCAGGCCTGGTCATCCGCAGGTTGGCGCAGCCATGCCGCGCGCAAGGGCTCGCGCCGCTCGGCCTCCACCGGATCGAACCGCAGCGCCTCGCCCGAGGGGAGCGCTTGACCGGCTCGCTCACGCAGCCAGACGCGCTCGCCACCGGGCATCGCCTCACATGACAGGAGCGCGACATCGTTGGCGGCATCACTCAGGGCGATGACGAGCACCCGCAGGGTCTTTCCTGGCGGAGGTGTCACCCGTTGAGGCTCCTGCTCTCCCAATTGGAGCGCGACGGCCACGGGCTGCCAGACGGCCCAGCACGCACCGGCATGCATCCGCAGCCGCTGAAGCGCCCCTTCATCAAAGCGATCCGGCACGACGACGGCGAGTTCCGCGACAGCACGTTGCTTCCAGCGGTGGAGCAGACGGCTGTATCGCTCGGCATGAGGGCCGTGCAGCGCGAGGGGACCGGCCATATCGCCGCCTCCCAGCGTGGCCGATCTCCCCACCACATCCAGTGACGATGAGCCCCCTGCGAGAATCGTGACCACCGCGCTCGGGCCCGCATCGAACGGTCCCGCGTCATCCATCATGCGCAGGGTGGCGTCCAGTGCTGAGACAGCCACCCACCCTTTCAACTCGCGGTGGGCAGGAGGCGCCAAAGCGGATTGTGCCGGGTTCAGCTCACCGAACACTCTGTCCATGGCAGCAAGCAGGCTTCGATCGGCCGAGTACTCCTGGCAGTGTGCCCCTGAAGCGAGCATCACCTTCAGCCGCATGCTCAACGGACTATCCGCCGCCTGTACAAGGGTGCCCTCGATGCGGAACGTGCGCTCCTGCCGCGAGGTTCCCTTCCAGCGCCGGTGGCTGACGCTCAACCCTCCGGGTTCCGACAGGACCGACCACTCCTCGACCTGGTCCTGGCCGAAGCGGACCCATCCCCGATGTCTGTCGCTCTCAAGCCGTCTCGAGTCCACCCGGCGATGCAGCGGACGGACCCAGCCAGGAAGGGGGGCAAACTCCCCCTGCGCATCGAAATGACACCACGCCGCCACGAGGAGCACCTCGTCGAGGACACGCTCCAAGCTCCGCCACTCCTCGATGAACCGCTCCTCCTCGTCACGCAACAGCTGCAGGGCGCGCCAGACCGCGCGGTAGTCGGCATCCCCCAGCAAGGCATTGGAAGGGCGCTCGTCGGGGCGCGGCAGGCCCACGGTTCGGAGTTCCTCACTTTCAATGAGGGCGGCCGCCTCGCGGCCCAGGGCATGAAGCTGCCGGACCTGCGGATCGGCACGCTCGTGAGAGCCAAGCCCCCCTTGCAACGCACTCTGGACCGTCCGCTGCAAGCGGACACAGGCGGCGCGCAGGATGCGATTCTCACTGGTGTCGTAGCGCTCGACGCGGACGAGCGCGCGCAGCGTCTGCCGGGGCCCTGCCTTCTCCAGCAGGGTTCGGCCTGGCTTGCGAGCGTTCACCCGAAGGCAGGCGGGATCCATCTCTCGCACCCTCCGAAGAGGGACCTCGCGGCGAGTCCGGGCGAGCCTGCGCCGCAGGTGATGCCTGAGCCGCCTCAGGCGGGAAGTCAGCAACGGCGCAAGCCCCGCCACCAACGGAGGAGGCAGCATCTCGGTCCGACGCAGAACTTCGTGTAGGCGGCGGCCCGTCTCGAGGAAGTCGATGGGAAGTGGCTGGAAATCAGCGGGGTTTCGCGACGTGAGCGCCTCCAGCAACGCACCGTGAAGGGCGAGCAGCAAGAGACCATCCTCCACCTCGTTGCGTGGCTCGCCCGAGGGGAACTGCCGCAGGGAAGGCGGAGGTGGAGCGGGAAGCGTGCTCATTCGGCGATCCGGTAGAGTTCCGCCGCGCCCCTCCAAGCGAAGTAGTCCTCGCGGCGAGCCTGCTCGAAGGACTCTGTGAGCTCTGCCGGAAGGTGGCGGGCGAGTGCGTCGAGCCCCTCCCGGACCTGGCGGGCTTCGCACTCCAAGCCCTTGAGGCGAGGCAATATCTTCATGGCCCACTGATCCGACCAAGCGTGATCGCGGGTCTCCAGGGTGCTGCCCGGATACTGTGCGATGTAGCTGTGAATGGCGCGGAAGAGCCGGTGCCCGAAGGGCCGGCCCACGCGTTCCATGATGTCGTTGATCTCGTTGAGCGTGTTTGCGGCCTCTGAGGAGCGCTTCTCCCCACACCATTGCTTCCAGGCCTCGAACGGCAGGCGCTCCTTCGAGCGTGAAATGTGGCCCTGCTTCTCGAGCCGCATGTTGCGGGGACTGGGGAATGACAGCAGGCAGGAGCGATCCAGCACCTTGTCGCTCAGGGTGTGGGTGGACTCGTCCTCGTTCATCGTGCCCACGAAGAGCACGCGCTCGTCGAGGTAGAGAAGTTCCTGCGTTTCGCCCGCCCCCAGGTCGATGGACACAGAGGCCCGCTTGCGATCCGGAACCCCGCCCACACCGCGTCTGGCCTCGAGCTTCGAAAGGAGTTCGGAGAAGTAGTACTCCACCCGCGCGAGGTTCATCTCGTCGAGCAGGACGATGCTGAGACCCTCGCGCAGGCGCGAACCTTCCGCATTCACCTGGTAGAGCAGGCGCGCCAGGGGGTCGGCCTTCAACCTCCCATCCGTGTAGTTGAAGAAGCCCAACAGATCGCTGGGACTGTCCCAGCCGGGCTGCACCGCCACGGGCAGGAAGCTGAGCCCGCCCAGATCAGCATAGAGGCGCGGCAGCTCGCTCTTTCCTGTGCCGGAGATGCCCGCGAGGATGGTCAGAGGCGAACTCTGGGCTACCTTCAAGGAGGTGTGGAAGGCGTGCACCAGGCGCGAGTGGAAGCGGAACCCCGCATCCTTGAGGCCCTGCTCCACACGAGCCAGCCAGTCCGTCTCCGCGGGCACCTCAGTAAAGAGGGGCGGAAGCTCCGCCTGGGAGAAGAGGGGCTCAACGAGCTGCTTCAGGCGATCATCCCTCGAGCGCACCTTCTCCGTGAGTTCATCGATGCGCTTGAGGAGATTGTCGCGCTCCGCCTGCCTTGCCGCGATCTCTCCCGTGAGCGCAGCCAGATCGCGCGCGAACTTCTGGAACTCATCGCGGAGGCTTTGCACCCGAGTGCTCTCCTCCTGGGCCTGTTGCTGCACACTGGCCTTCCGCTCCTCCGCCATCTTGAGGAGCTCCGCGCCCTTAGCGCGCGCGCGGTTCAGCTCGTCTGAGGCACTCTCTTGGATGCGCTGGCGTTGTACCTCGAGAGAGGCCTGTTCCATCGCACTCTTGGTCTCCAGTTGCTTGTTGTATGCCTTGGCGTCCTGCAGCTCCTGCTCCAACTTGGAGAGCCGGTCCTGGATGCGTTTGCACTCCTGCAATGCCGTGTCCCGCTCCGTGATGGCCCTCGCGGCACGGCTCTGCACTTGGTCCTCCGCCCAATCCCCGAACTCCTTGCGGAGGCTCTCTCGAACGGCCTTGCTGACCTGCGTCTCCTTCAGGCGAAGCGCCTCTTCCCTCTCCACCTCTAGCCGAGCCACGCGGCTCTGCTCCTCACTGAGTTTGCGCAGAAGCTCGTTCACCTTGCGGTCCAGCTCGGCCGTCTTGCGGTGCTGTTCATCTCTTTCGACGCGGGCGTCCTCACGGGTCTGCAGGAGGATCTCCCGCTCCTGCTCGAGCCGTTCCAGGCGCGCCTCACGCTTCAGGGCTACCTCTTGGAGCTGCTTCCCCTCGGCTAGTTGAGCCTCGAGCGCATCGACCCGGCGCTTCAGCTCGTTCCGCTCCCGCTCAGCCTTGGCGCGCGCCCTTTCGAGCCGCTCCTTGTCCGAGGCGGCCTCGCTCCTTGCTTCCCGAAGCTCCTCCAGTTCCTTCTTATCGATCGCGTACCGCTGCTCGGCACGATCCTGCTTGCGCCACTGCTCAAGCTCCTCATTCAGCTCTTCCCGCTGCTTCACCAGTCGCTGGTTCTCTGCCGCCAGGACCTCCCGGCCGCGCAGCTCGGACTCCTGCTCGGAGAGCTCCTTACGGCGCTTCTCCAACTCCTCGAGCGTGGACGCGCCTTGAGTGAGCCTGAGCCGAAGGAGCTCGCGATCGAGTTGGGCGACCTTTTCCTCCGACTCTTGAAAGCGGCTCTGGACCTTGGCGAGGTCCTGCTCGCGGCGGGAGAGGGTCTCCCGGAGCGCGGTGTTCTCCTGGTGAAGGACGGCGAGCCCACCTGGGTTGAAGCTATCGATGAGCCTCTTGATCTTCCCGTACCGATCGTCGGCGTCCTCAAAAGCCTGCTGAAGCTCCAGGAGCCGAGCCTGCAGATCCTCCTGGAGGCGTCCGGCCACCTGGCGAGCCTCGGCATGGACGAGTTGGCTGGCGCGCTCCTCGGTCAGGAATCCATTCAGCGCCGCAAGCCTCTGCTGGACCTCCGCCAGCCGCTGTTCGAATCCCCCCAGGGCCTTCTCCACTTGGGTCCGCATAGGAACGAGCGCTGCCTGGGTGATGCTCTCGATCTGGCCCGGCACCGCGGTCCTGGCCAGTTCCTGCATCGTGCTCCGCAGCTCGTCGATGGGGGCTTTCAAGGAGGACAGTACCGTCCCGATGTCCATCGCACTGGCCCGGATCAGCTCAGCCATAGCAAGGCCATTCACAACGGGAGCACCTGCTACAGAGGCGGGCTCAGCGGGCCGCGCAGCCGGGCTCGAACTCTCTACTGGGCTGCCAATCATGGCATCCGGCGTTTTCGCAAGCGCTTCTGTCGGTGTCGGTGCTGCAGTTGCCTGCTGAAACCAGCGCTTCTTATTCTTCGCCAAGCGGTCCCCCCAGCAGACTTCGACCCCTACCATACCATGGAGAAGCACAACCCGCTGCCAATGGGGATGGGTCCACTTGTGTCCCAAGCCCCTCTGGGGTCTGCCCAGCCGGTACAAGACCTTCACACCCTATTCCCACCTGCGAAACGTCACGCTTCGAGGTCGCGAATGGCCCGTCGGCATTTCCATTCGAGTTCCTCCAAACCTGTCGCCAGAGCCTGGCGTGACTTCACGCGCAAGAGGAGCTCACTGGCGACCTCCCGTGTCTTCGCGATGGGCTCGTCGTAGAGCACCTTCACCACTTCTTCCGCTTGCTCAACGAGCGTCGCCCGGAACTGGTCTCCGGCATCGTCGAATTGCATCCGAACGTCCGCGCGGGCGCGGCCCATGGCTCGGTCGTCCTCCTCTCGAGCCTGCTCCTCGCGGTAGTTCAGATACATTTCGAAGCCGACAAGCAGCGGCCCCAGCACCTTGCCAGCGCCTCCAAGAAACGATCCGAGTTTCTTGATGCCCCATGGCTTGAATCTGCCTCCGAAGAACTTGTAGATCTTCGCGACCACCACGCCGACCTGCTCCCCGTTTTTCGCGAGCTGCGCCGCCCCCGAGCGTGCTGACTTCAGCAATGAATCGCGAACCTTCTTGGGAATCCCATTGGAGACGTCCGGCAGGTCGGGCCGGGAAAGGTCTACGGCGAAGTCCTCAAGGAGCCTCTTCGCTGCGGGTGAACCTTCCAGTTCCTCAATCCGATTGGCGAGGTCTTGGGAGAGCCGTTCGACAAGGCCGCTGAATTCGCGGCCGGTCGCTTCGACCACGCGCTCCACCTCGCCGTTGATCTCCTTCCAGAGCGCTTCGATTTCCTCGGGAGTCACCTTGCTATCGAGGGCATTGAGGACGCGCTCTCGGGGCTTCACGAGGCGCGCGCGGGCGCGATCACAAAGCGCGTTGAGCTCGTTACGACCGAAGGTTCGACCTTCACTGAGCTGGAAGGCCTTCCGACGAAGAAACGCCTCGGCGTTCTGCGCGGCGGGTTCCTCCGCGAGCGCCAGCGTCCGGGCATCTCCAATCAAATCGAGCAACTGCTGGAGTGGGCGAGCCGCCTGGCCAAGCAGCCCCCGCTCCCGCGTCATGACATCGATCGCCTCGAAGAGCGTGTCAAAGCGACTCTCCGCGAGGCGGCGCTGTTTGCGCGCCTCGTCCGTTTGAGCGAGAGACGAGAGGTAGTCTCGCGCCGAAACGACCACCGGGCCGAACGGCTCAATCGGTAACGGCCGGATCTCCTCGGCCAGTGTGGACTTGATGAATGCGACTGCCTCTTCGGGAGTGCGTCGACCAAGGTTGAACCGATCAAACTTGTTCACGACGAGAAGCATCTGCTGGCTTTTCTCAAGCCTCTCGGCGGCCATCCGGAAATAGGGAAGGCTCGCCGCATTGAACAGTTCGTTGGTCACCACGTAGAGCAGGAGATCCGCATCGGAGATCGCCCTGTGGGCGCGTTCGTCGTGCTCAAACTGCCCTGACAGCGTGCCCGGCATGTCGACGAGGTCGATGTCCCCAAACTGGTAGGGCGTCACGTCGGCCGTGGTCGGTCCTGCGGCAACGGGAATGCTCTGCCCCGTGAGCGCCTGAACAAGGCTGCTCTTTCCGACGGAGTATTCACCGGCGAGCGCGAGCGACAGGCGGCGCGGCTCCAACCGCACGGTTTCACGCGTACGACCAAGGAGCTCGCGGGCGGGCTCGCCTGCCTCTTCGAGCAATCGCATGAACTGGTCGAGCGCGAAACGTGCAGTCTCTCCAGCCTCGACGAATCGGAGTCGTCGTTGCCTCATCGCGAACCTCGCGGTTCGGCCCATGCTTTCGTCACGAGCGAGATTTCGATGCCGAGGATTTCTCTGGCGAGGAGCAGGTTGCGGCTACGTCTGCCGCGGATCGCCCCAATGAGTGGACCATTCGCCTGCACCGAGATCGTGTGGCCGAGGGAGATCGCTCCTGGGTCAAGCCGTGCCGGTCGAAGTGCTTCCACCACCATTGCACGCGTCGTCCGGCTGCCCGCGTCAGCGACCACGTCGATGGGCGTACCTGTATGCGCCCGGAGGGCCCTCAGTTTTTCTCCGCCACGACCCACGACGAGACCAATGGGCGAGCTTCCGTCGGGACACCGCACGCGGAGCTTGGCGCGGTAGCGCATCCACTGGGTCGCATCGACAAGTTCTACCTTTCCTGTTCGGAATGCCGGATGGCACTGTGAGAGAAGTACACGGTAGGAGCCGCGTGCCAGCGATTGGCGTGATCGGTGCAGCGTGTCGACGAGGGTCCCAGTCGCCCGCACAAGGCCATCGATCGCATCGCCCAGACCGCCAAGGAACTCACCAACAGCGCGTCCCGTTTTTTCGGCGGCCCTTTTCGTCCAATCGAAAAGGCGATCATTCAAGCCCCGGTACGCGCTCCAGAGCTGATTCTGCATGGCCTCCCGAAGACTCCGATGCTGGCGGCGCAGCTCACGTTCTGCGTTCGCATCAAATTCGTCGGCAACTGTTTCGACGCCCGACGAGAAGAGCCAGGCACCGAGAAGCGTGCCGATAGCCGCGCCAATCGGTCCTCCGAGCATAAGCCCGATTGCACCTCCGGCCGCCCCCCCCCCAAATCCGGCGAGAGGCCTGCCGGCAACCCGCAGTGCGCGCGCCGTCGCCTTCTTCCAATCCTGACTCTCAAATTCCGGCGTGACTACGTCCTCAAGCTCCGCTTCGATCTGCACAAGGGCGGCAAGGTCGCTCTGCAGGGCATCGCGAAAGTCCTCGACGTTCCGTTGCAGGCGCTCGATCACCCCCTGCTGGTACGCGCGGGCCTTCTCCTGGACCACGTTCCAGCTGCAGATGCGGCGGAACGCCTTATTGGGTGATTCGGATCTCTCACCCCGGATGATTTCCCCCGCGAGGTCGTAGAGCTGGTCGTTCACCTGTAGAAAGTGGCCCTTGATCTGCGAGAGCTCGGTTGCTGAGTCCGCGATGACACGCTCGAAGCGCCGGAAGGCCTCGCCCTGCTTGCGACGCAGCTCCGGGAGCTGACGGCGAAATATGGGAAGGTCCTCTTCCAGCTCTTCCGCGATGCTCTGGGCGAACCACCCGAGCGCGTCGAAAGGCGCCGTCGCACGGATGGCCAGGCCATCCTGAGTGACGGTATTCGCTATGACGCGGATGACATCCTCAATGCGGCTGTGTTTCCAGAGAAACGCTCGCCAATCCGGGTCCTCCGCTCGTTGCGCCTCAAAGGCGACGTTCGCGCAATATGGAATGATGGGGACCTCATCCCCCGGGAACGCGGCCTGAAGCTGCAAGCGGATGAGCTCGACGTATTCGCCGACTTCACGCGCGTCCCACGCCTCCTCCAAGTCTCCGGAGAGGAGCCTCCGGTTCGCAGCCTTCACGTTGAGCAGGACCGCCAGGCGCTTGTGCTGGCCGCGGATCTCCCGCATCCGCTCGAACAGCTCGGGTTCAATGGGTTCGTCCGCGACGACCATGCAGATCAGGTCGGCACGGGTAACGTAGGACTCCGCAACTCCGGCGAGTTCCCTTCGGAAGCCCAGAAGTCCGGGCGTGTCGACCAGCAGCAGGCCGCCACAAGACACGCCTTCAACCTTCTTCGTGTAGTCGGGTCCACCGTCGCCGATGGTGTTCCCGCTCCCCGCGCTGATGGCCTCGATCGTGGTCGACTTTCCGGCCATGGTCTTGCCGAAGAACAGGACCGTGAAGGAGTCGAGCTGTTGCCGCCGGAGTTCGTGCGCTTCGACAAGATCCTTGAAGCGGTCCTTGATGCGCGCCCGCTTCTGTTCAAGGAGCAGTGTTACCGCCTTGCGGACCTCCTCATGCGAGTGCCGGCCGAGTTCCAGCCGCGCGACCTTTTCGAGTTCTGCATCGAAGACACGGAGCGCCCGTTCCATGCGAGCGAACTCAGCCTGAGTCGCGGCGAAGCTCTCGCGGGCCACGCGCCGGCAGCGCACCACGCTGCCCTCCAGAGCGACGCGCCCCAGACGCTCGCTCCTGGCGCTCAGACGGGCGGAGGACTGCGGCATGCCTTATCTCCCCACGGGCTCGCGACGGCATGCGCCAAACCACCCAGCCTGGATGCCGTGGCCCCGCCGCGTCTGACCACACTGGCCGACGAGGTTGCTCCGTTCAAGGTGCTCCCCCATGAGGGGTAGGCGGATCTGTAGGAACAAAGGAGATGGAGACGGGGGCGCAAGGGCTATCGCCTCGCCAAGTCCCTGCCACGCCAAAAACAAAGGCCCTGGAGTCACCGGCTTGCACCGGAAACTCCAGGGCCTCTATTTGGTCGGGGCGACAGGATTTGAACCTGCGACCACTTGCACCCCAAGCAAGTGCGCTACCAGGCTGCGCTACGCCCCGTGAACCGCCGTCGTGAAACGGTGCTGCCTTATGCCCTCGCCGCTCTCTTGGGTCAAGCGCGAGGTGACGGGCGCCGGTGAAAAAAACCTACTCGTCGCCCTCTTCCATTCCCTCGTCGAAGTCCTCGCCCCGGGCTTCCGCCGCGTCCGCCGCCGCCTCCTCCTGCGCGTCGATCTCCGCGTGGTTCTCCGGAGGTGCCTCGCCGTTCAGGGCACTCTTCAACACCTGGCTCGGCCGGAAGGTCAGGACCCGGCGGGCGCTGATCTCGATCTCCTTGCCCGTCTGCGGGTTGCGTCCCACGCGCGCCTTCTTCTGGCGCACCTGGAAGTTTCCGAACCCGGAGATCTTGATCTTGTCCCCGCGCTCCAACGTCTCCTTCACGGTGTCGAAGACGAGCTCGACGATCTCCGCCGACTCCTTCTTGGAGAAGCCGACCTTCTCGTAGACCCCCTCGATGATGTCCGCTTTCGTCATGCGAGTCCTCTGGCACCCGTGAATGGCCGGTGAACGCGGGGCATGGTGTCAGCCTTCCCCGAACCGTGTCAACGTCCTGACTTCATTCAGGAATTCAGGCGCGCAGCGCCGCGCCCAGCCGCTGGTTCACCTCCGTGATGATGCGCTGGTGGGCCGCCGTGACCTCCGCGTCGGTCAGCGTCCGCTCTGGCGAGCGGTACCTCAAGGCGTACGCCAGGTTCTTCTTCCCCTCGGGGATGGGCTTGCCCGTGTAGACGTCGAACACCAGCGCGTCCTCCACCAGCGGCGCCCCCACCTCCAGAATCACCCGGCGCACCTCCTCGTTGCGCAGCTCCAGCGGCACCACCACCGCCAGGTCCCGCAGCACCGCCGGGTACTTGGGCAGCGCCGCCGCCTGAGGCACCAGCCGTGCCGCCGCGTACAGCGGATCCGTGTCCAGCTCGAACACGAACACGCCCTCCGGCAGGCCCAGCGCCTTCGTCACGCGGGGATGCACCTCACCCACCAGGCCCAGCACCGTCCCGTCCTTCAGCGCCACCTGGGCGCAGCTGCGCGGGTGGTACGCGGGGGCCTCCGCCGGAGTGAACGTCGCGCCCTCCACGTGCAGTGCGTGCAGCAGCGCCTCCACCGCGCCCTTCGCGTCGTAGAAGTCCACGCGCGAGTCCTTCTGCGTCCAGGTCCGGCCACCGCCGCGCAGGCCCCACACCAGGCCCGCCACCCGAGGCACCTCGCGCGCCGCGGGGCGCATCCCCTGCCCGCCTTCCGCATCCCGGAAGTACGCCCGGCCCGTCTCGTACAGGCCCACCGACTCCACCTGATGGCGCACGCTGCGCGACAGGTTCTCCAGGAGGCCCGGCAGCAGGCTCGTGCGCATCACCGACTGCTCGACGCTCAGCGGGTTCAGGAGCGCGATGGGCGCTTCCTTCCCGCCCAGCACCTCCAGCGACTTCGGCGCCACGAACGAGTAGTTCACCACCTCGGACAGCCCCGCGCCGCCCAGGGCGTGGCGCAGCCGGCGCTCGGCCTCCATGGTCGGCGGCTCCGGCGCCAGCGTCTCCAGCCCTCGCGGCAGCTTCGCCGGGATGTTGTCGTAGCCGTACACGCGGGCGACCTCCTCCATCAGGTCCTCCTCCCGCTCCACGTCCACGCGCGCCCGCGGCACCTCGTACGTCGTCTGGCCCGCGGACTCGTCCACGGACTTGAAGCCCAGCGCCGTCAGGATGCGCCGGACCTCCGCCTCCGGCACCGCCACGCCCAGCACCTTCTCCACCCGCGCGTAGCGCAGCGTCGCCCGGCGCGGCGCCAGCGGCTCCGGCTGCACGTCCACCCGGCCCGGCACCACCGTGCCGCCCGACAGCTCCGCGATGAGCTGCGCGGCCCGATCCAACGCCGGCAGCACCGCGTCCAGGTCCGCCCCGCGCTCGAAGCGGTGCGACGCCTCCGTGTGCAGCGCGTAGCGCTTCGCGGACCGGCGCACGCCGGAGCCGTGGAAGTGCGCGGACTCGATGACGATGCGCTTCGTGCCCTGCGTCACCTCGCTGTCGCCGCCGCCCATCACGCCCGCCAGCGCCTGCGCCCGGTCGCGGTCCGCGATGACCAGGTCGTCCGCGTCCAGCGTGCGCTCCTTGTCATCCAGCGTGCGCAGCTTCTCGCCCTGCTTCGCGGTGCGGACGACGATCTCCTGGCCCGCCACCTTGTCCAGGTCGAACGCGTGCAGCGGCTGGCCGTACTCCAGGAGCACGTAGTTGGTGACGTCCACCACGTTGTTGATGGCGCGCACGCCGCACGCCTTCAGCCGGTCCTGCATCCACTGCGGCGACGGCTGGATGGTGACGCCCTCCACCACCCGCGCCGCGTAGCGCGAGCAGCGCTCCTTCGCGTCGATGCGCACCTTCACCAGCTCCGCCACGGCCTTGCCGGACTCCACGGGCTTGGGCTGCGGCACCTTTAGCTGCGCGCCCGTCACCACGCCCACCTCGCGCGCGATGCCCAGGTGGCTCAAGGCATCCGGCCGGTTCGGGGTGACGTTCACCTCCAGCACGGAGTCATCCAGCCCCAGCGCCTCCGCGATGGGGAGGCCCAGCTTCGTGTCCGCCGGGAGGATGAGCAGGCCGGACGAGTCCTCCGTGATGCCCAGCTCCTTCGCGGAGCAGAGCATGCCGAAGCTGTCCACGCCCCGGAGCGCGGCCTGCTTGATCTCCATGCCGTTGGGCAGCTTCGCGCCCACCGTGGCCAGCGGCACCTTGTCGCCGACCTTGAAGTTCTTCGCGCCGCACACCACCTGGAACAGCGCCGAGCCGCCGATGTCCACCTGCGTGACGGACAGCTTGTCCGCGTTCGGGTGCTGCACCGACTCGCGGATCTGCGCCACCACCACGCCGCGCAGGCCCTCGCCGGGGCGCTCCACGCCTTCAATCTCAAGGCCCGCCGCGGTCAGCTTGCGCGCCAGCTCGTCCACGGACGGCGGCAGCGCGACGTAATCACCCAGCCACTTCACTGAAATCTTCACAGGGTTTGTCCTCTTGCCTGGGGGGCCGGAATCAGAACTGCGCGAGGAAGCGGGCGTCGTTCTCGAACATCATCCGCAGGTCGTCGATGCCGTAGCGCAGCATGGCCAGGCGCTCCACGCCCATGCCGAACGCGTAGCCCGTGACCTCCTTCGGGTCGTAGCCCGCGGCGGTGAAGACGTTGGGGTGCACCATGCCGCTGCCCAGCACCTCCAGCCAGCCGGTCTGCTTGCACACGCGGCAGCCCTTGCCACCGCACGACGCACAGGTGACGTCCACCTCCGCGGAGGGCTCCGTGAAGGGGAAGAACGACGGGCGGAAGCGCGTGCGCGTCTCCGAGCCGAAGAACGCCTTCACGAACGCGTCCAGCGTCCCCTTCAGCTCCGCGAAGCTCACGTCCTTGTCCACGAGCAGGCCTTCCACCTGGTGGAACATGGGCGTGTGCGTGATGTCCGAATCCCGCCGGTACACCCGGCCCGGCATCACCGCGCGGATGGGCGGCTTGCGCGACAGCATGTGCCGCACCTGCACCGGCGACGTGTGCGTGCGCAGCAGCGACGGGCTGTCCGCCTTCTTCGCGTGGCCCAGGGTGGGCTCGTCCACGTAGAACGTGTCCTGCATGTCCCGCGCGGGGTGGTCCTTGGGCAGGTTCAGCGCCTCGAAGTTGAAGTAGTCGAGCTCGATCTCCGGGCCGACCGCCACCTCGAACCCGAGCCGCGCGAACGTCCGGACGATGTCCTCCAGCGTGCGCGACACCGGGTGCCGTCCGCCCGGCGGCACCGCGCGCCCGGGCAGCGTCACGTCCAGCCTGGGGCCCTTCAGCTGGGCCTCCAGCGCCGCGTCCTCCGCCCGCTTCGTGGCGTCCGCCAGCAGCTGCTCCAGCTCCGCCTTGACGGTGTTGGCAATCTCGCCCAGGGCCCGGCGCTCATCCGGGGGCAGCTTGCCCATGCCGCCCAGCACCGCGGACAGCTCACCCTTCTTGCCCAGGTAGCGGATGCGCAGGGCCTCCACCTGCGAGGGCTCCGACACGCCGGAGATCTCCTGGCGCGCCGCGTCCGCCAACGCCTGCAACCGGTCTCGCATGGTCCTCTTCCCGCCTTCCATTCACGCCCCGGAACGCCTCTGGCGCCGGGCAAAAAAAAGGGCCGCCCCCTGGTGGAGGCAGCCCGTTTCAGCTTCGGGAGCCGGCGTCACCGCCGGCCGTGTCTCAGGCTGCCTTCGCGATGTTGGCGATGGCGGCAAAGCCCGCGGGGTCCGCGATGGCCAGATCCGACAGGACCTTGCGGTCCAGGGAGATCTTCGCCTTCGCCAGGCCGGCGATCAGCTTCGAGTAGGACAGACCCACCGTGCGAGCGGCCGCGTTGATGCGGACGATCCACAGGGAGCGGAAGTTGCGCTTGCGCACCGCGCGGTCGCGGGTGGCGTAGTCCAGGGCGCGCTCGACGGCCTGGTTCGCACGGCGGTAGCAGTTCTTGCGACGGCCGCGGAAGCCCTTCGCAAGCTTCAGAATGCGATTACGACGACGACGAGCCTTGAATCCCTTTTTGACGCGCATGACACACTCCTGACTTCTGGAAGGGAGCCCCGGGGCGCTGGCCTCACGCCGCTCCGCCAGGACTCACGATTGGTTCAAACCCGAGGACGACTCAGGCGCCGTAGGGGAACAGCTCCTTGATGACCTTCTTCGCGTCCATGTCGCGCAGGTGGCCCGTGCCACGGTTGCCGCGCTTCTGCTTGGGCGTCTTGGAGAAGGTGAACAGGTGCTTGCTGAACGCCTTGCCGAACTTCACCTGGCCGCTCTTCTTCACGTGGAAGCGCTTCTTCGCGGCGCTGCGGGTCTTCAACTTGGGCATGATCCCAAACCTTCCTTCTGCCTGTCGGCCGGCAGTCTTCGTGACTGACGGCGGACCGGGACACACGGTTCCCGGACGCTTTGGGCGGAAGCCTCTATCACTCTTTTGCCGCGACAGGGGCAGGATTTCCTACCGCCGACGCGGAAACGACCGCCGCGGGGACCGCCGGCCTGCCTTCCTGCTTCTTCCCGGCCGCCTCCACCTGCTGGCGGGCCAGCTCGCGGGCACGCTGCGCCACCTTCGGGTTGGGGGCCAGGATCATGAACATCTGGCGCCCTTCCATCCGGGGGTGCTGCTCCACCACCGCGATTTCCTTCAGGTCCTTCACCACGTCGTCCAGGATGGCGCTCCCCAGCTCCTTGTGGGTGATTTCACGACCCCGGAACTGGATGGTGATTTTGGCCTTGTTCCCCTCTTCCAGGAACCGGCGGGTGTTGCGGACCTTGAACTCGTAGTCGTGCTCCTCCGTCTTGGGGCGGAGCTTCACCTCTTTCAGGTGGACCACGACCTGCTTCTTCTTGGCGTCCGAGGCCTTCTTCTTCTCCTCGTACTTGAACTTGCCGTAGTCCATGATCTTGCAGACCGGCGGCTTGGCCATGGGGGAGATCTCGACGAGGTCGAGTCCGTCCGCCTGGGCCCGCGCCAGGGCTGCTTCCAGGGACATCACTCCGAGCTGCTCGGCGTTGGGCCCGACGACGCGGACCTCCCGGGCTCGGATACGGCGATTGGTTCTCTGATCGCGAACGATGGGAGGACCCTCCGACGGTCGGGGAAGGAGGATGTCCTCCAATCCCCGGAAAGCCCGGCACGTAGTTCAGCCCGGACTGGGAGTCAAGTCCCCCACCCGCCTCAGGGCAGCGTGGCTTCCTTGGCCAGCAGGGCCTCGAAGTCCGCGTACTTCATCGTCTTCAGGTCCTCGCCGCCGTACCGGCGGGGGGCCACGGCGCCGGCCTCCACCTCGTTGTCACCCACCACCAGGGTGAAGGGGACCTTCTGCATCTGGGCTTCGCGGATCTTCGCGTTGAGCGTCATGCCGCGCTCGTCCAGCTCCACGCGGAAGCCCTTGGCGCGCAGGTCGTCACGCACCTTGCGGGCGTAGTCCAGCTGACGGTCCGCCACGGTGACGATGGTGGCCTGCACCGGGGCCAGCCAGGCGGGGAACGCGCCGGCGAAGTGCTCGATGAGGATGGCGGTGAAGCGCTCGAAGGAGCCGAAGATGGCGCGGTGCAGGACGACCGGGCGGTGCTCGGCGTTGTCCTCGCCCACGTAGGTGAGGTCGAAGCGCTCCGGGGCCAGGTAGTCCAGCTGCATGGTGCCCAGCTGCCACTTGCGGCCGATGCTGTCGGACACCGCGAAGTCGATCTTCGGGCCGTAGAAGGCGCCGTCGCCGGGGGCCAGCTCGTACTGGAGGTTCAGCGACTCCAGCGCCGCCTTGAGGCCGCCTTCCGCGCGGTCCCAGAGGGAGTCGTCGCCCAGGCGCTGCTCGGGGCGCGTGGACAGCTTCACCGCGTAGGTGAGGCCCACCGCCTTGTAGACGCGGTCCAGCAGCTGCACGAAGCGCCGCACCTCGTCGGTGATCTGGCTCTCCATGCAGTAGATGTGCGCGTCGTCCTGCGCGAACTGGCGCACGCGGGTGAGGCCGCCCAGGGAGCCCGCGGCCTCGTTGCGGTGGAGCACGTCCTGGGTGTGCAGGCGCAGGGGCAGGTCGCGGTAGCTGTGCTTCTTGAAGCCGAAGTACAGGTGGTGCGACGGGCAGTTCATCGGCTTGAGGGAGAAGTCGTGCTCGCCGGACTCGCTGTCGAGCACCAGGAACATGTTCTCCTTGTACTTGCCCCAGTGGCCGCTCGTCTCCCAGAGGCCCTTGTTGAACATCAGGGGCGTCTTGATCTCCACGTAGCCGTCACCGGCCGTGAGGCTGCGCATCCAGTTGGACAGCGTCTGGTAGAGCGCGGTGCCCTTGGGCGTCCAGAAGGCCGCGCCCGGCGAGTACGGGTGGAAGTGGAAGAGGTCCAGCTCCTTGCCCAGCTTGCGGTGGTCGCGCTTGCGGGCCTCTTCAATGCGCGTGAGGTACGCGTCCAGCGCCTTCTTGTCGAAGAAGGCCGTGCCGTAGACACGCTGGAGCATGGGGTTGCGGTGGTCACCGCGCCAGTACGCGCCGCTGGAGGAGAGGATCTTGATGACGCCGATCTTCCCCGTGCTGGGCGCGTGGGGCCCCAGGCAGAAGTCCACCCAGTCGCCGTGGGTGTAGAGCGTGAGCGTCTTGGCGCCCTTGGCGGCGATGTCCTTGACGATCTCCACCTTGAACTTCTCGCCCTTCTCCTCGAAGAGCTTGATGGCGTCCTCCATGGAGATCTCGGTGCGGACGAACGGCATGTCCTGCTTGAGCTCCGCGTTGGCGGCCGCTTCGATCTTCTCCAGCTCCTCCGGCGTGAAGGGCTTCTCGCGGAAGAAGTCGTAGTAGAAGCCCTCCTCCGTCGCGGGACCGATGGTCACCTGCGTGCCGGGGAACAGCTTCTGCACGGCGCTGGCCACCACGTGCGCGGCGTCGTGACGGATGAGGTCCAGGCCTTCCGGGCTCTTGGACGTGAAGATCTGCAGCTTCGCGTCCTCGTCGAGCGTCCGGGCCAGGTCCATGTCCTGGCCGTTGACCCGGGCGAACAGGGCCGCCTTCGCGAGCCCCACGCCGATGCTGCCCTTCACGAAGTCCGCGATGGTCGTGCCCCGGGCGGTCTGCTTCTGGCTGCCGTCGGGGAGCGTCACCGTGATGGATTCGGACATGGCGGATAAACCCCTGAGCTGAAAAAACCGCGGGCGGCAGGCTTTTGAGAAAGCCGGCCGCCCGCGAGATGGATCACTTACTGATGATGGGTCGTAGTGGGATCGAACCACTGACCCCTACCGTGTCAAGGTAGTGCTCTACCGCTGAGCTAACGACCCGTCGTGCGGATGGGCGCGGGGAATAACAGCGGGCTCCCGCACCTGTCAAGGAACATGAGCACGGGGTGCTGATCTTCCCGCGTTCACGTCTCCAACAACGCGCGGACGCGTTTCATCACCGCGTCGAACATGGCGGGGGTGAGCCTCCCCGTCTGGGTGTTCTGCTGGCTGACGTGGTAGCTGCCCACGAGCCACCGGCCATCCGGCAGCCGGTACTCGGCGCCATGGCCGAAGGCGGGCCGGGGCGTGGGAATCCGGTTGCCCGTGCGGGCGGCGGACGCCAGCGCGGCGTTCCACCCGATGGCCCCCAGGGCGAGCAGCACCCGTCCGGGCAGCAGCGCCATCTCCCGGTCCAGGAAGGGCGCGCAGCGGGCCAGCTCCTCCGGCAGCGGCTTGTTGTCCGGCGGGGCGCACCGGCCGGCGGCGACGATGAAGGCGTCCGTCAGCTTCAGCCCGTCGTCCCGGTGCTCGCTGTGGGCCTGGTTCGCGAAGCCCGCCCGCTGGAGGCCCGCGTAGAGGAAGTCCCCGGAGCGGTCCCCGGTGAACATCCGCCCCGTCCGGTTGGCCCCGTGCGCGGCGGGTGCCAGCCCCACGATGATCAGCCGGGCCCTGGGGTCGCCGAACCCGGGGACGGGTTTGCCCCAGTAGTCCCAGTCGCGGTAGGCGCGCCGCTTCACGCGGGCCACCTCTTCACGCCAGGCCACCAGCCGGGGACAGGCCCAGCAGGCGATGATCTCCTGATGCAGCTTCTCCAGCTTCGTCACGGCGCGCGTGCGCTCCCCTTGTAGAGCTCCGTGCGGCGGTAGCGCTGGAGGACGACGCTCAGGACGACCTTGAGGATGGCGCTGGCCGGGACCGCGAGGAGGATGCCCACGAACCCGAACAGCTCACCGAAGGCCAGCACCGCGATGATGACCGCCACGGGGGCCAGGCCCACCTTCTCCCCCACGACGCGCGGGGTGATGACGAAGCCCTCGGCCAGCTGCCCGATAATGAAGGTGGCCGCCACCACCGCCAGCTGCCACGGCCCCTGCCAGGACAGCAGGACGCCCAGGAGGGCCAGCACCACGCCGATGCCCGTGCCCAGGTAGGGCACCATGTTGCCGAAGCCGGCGATGAGGCCAATGGCGATGGCCAGGTCGATGCGCGCCACGGACAGGCCCACCGCGTAGAGCACCGACAGGATGGCGCCCACGGTGAGCTGGCCCTGGACGAAGGCGGACAGCACCTCGTCCACCTCACGGAAGCGCTGGCTCACCAGCGCCACCGAGCGGCGCGGCAGCAGGTCCTGGATGCGCCCCATGAGGCGCGGGTAGTCCTGGAGGAAGAAGAACGCCAGCACCGGCACCACGGACAGGCCCAGGAGCGTGGCTGCGAAGCGCGCGGTGTTGCCGGCGAAGCTCGCCACCAGCCGGGCCGCCGTGGGGCCCGCGCTCTGGAGCAGCTCGGAGGCCTTCTCTCCCAGCTCCGCGGTGCGCTGGCTCACCAGGTCCGGCAGCGACACGCCCAAAAGCGACTCCACCTGCGGCACCACCTGAGTGCTGGCGCGCTGGAAGAAGCCGGGCAGCTTCGCGGCCTCGTCGCGGAACACCGGCACCAGGTACAGACCCGCGCCCACCATCAGGAGCGTGCCCGCGAAGAAGAGGATGGACGTGCCCCAGGTGCGGTCCACGCCGCGCTTCTCCAGCAGCGTGACGAGCGGGTTGAACGCGTACGCGCCCGTCAGCGCCAGCAGCACCGGCACCGCCACCCCGCCGAACACGGACAGCAGCGCGAACACCAGCGCCAGCGAGCCCACCATCACCGCGGACCAGACGAAGTCGACCCGGCGGGCCTCCGCCTCATCCAGGGCCGAAGGGTCGCCGGCCGGGGGGACGGGCTCCGGTTGCACGACGTGCAGCACCGGGGACACCTCCGGGGGCGCGCCAGGCTGGGGAACCCTCACCGCGCGCTCACTGCCTCTCTTGCGACGTCCGATGGCTGCCTCCTGTCCCCGCCCATCCTACGGCGTCTTCGACCCTTGATTGCGGTCCATGAACGCGCGGGAGGCCTCGCCCGGCCCCTCGCTCAGGGAGGAATGGAGCCGCTTTCGGGTCCCAGGGGCCGGAGCTTCACGTTCAGCGACACGCGGGCTCCGCTGGGTTGGTAGTAGGTCGTGTAGGGATAGAAGCCGCGCTTCTTCACTTCGACCTGGTGGAAGCCCGCGTCCATCAGCCGCAGGCTCCGCGACACCCCGGCGTAGTCGCTGCACGTCCCCTGCTCCACGCCGTCCAGCAGGACCTGCGCGTCCGCCGGCTCGCACCGGAGCACCAGGTCGCCGCGCTTGGCGGCGTTGGCCGCCATCAACTGCTCCGCGCGGGCCACCGTCGCGGGCTGCTCCTGCTTCGCCGCGCAGCCGCCTGTCAGCAGCACCAGTCCCGCGAACAGCGCTGTCGTCCGGACGCGGGCCATGGGCGCTACTGGGTGACGATGGCGACCCGGCCCTCGGCCAGGAAGCGCGTGTTCGCTTCGGTGAGCGCGCGGATGCCCTCGGCGCTCAGGACCAGGTCGGAGCCCTGGAGCTGCGCGGCCTTCACCACCAGGGGCTTGTCGCCCACGCGCGAGGCCTTGCGGGCGGCGTCCAGGCTGTTGAACCACGCGGCGACGCCCGCCGTGCCGCGCGCCTCCTGCGTCAGCACCGTCGCGCCGTAGAGCGGCTTGCCCGTCGTGTCCACCAGCCGGGGTGCGAGCACCGGCTTCGCGCCCAGCCCGCGCGCGTCCACCACGAGGCCCGTGTACTTCGCCGCGCCTTCGGCGTTGAGCACGATGGCCGGCTCCTGCGCGGGCGTCAGCGCTGCGGTGAGCGCCGCGAGCGGCACCTCCACGTCCATCTCCACGCCGCTGTCGGAGAAGTAGCGCGTGGCCACGACCTTGTAGGCGCGCATGGCCGTTTCAATGCGGGTCTTCACATCCTCGCGCGTGAGCTCGTCGCCCACGGTGCGGCCGGCGCTCACCTGGATGCCCTTGGCCTGATCCATCAGGTTGCGGAAGGCGTCCTGCTTCGCGGCGCGCTCGGCGCCCAGGCGGGCCTGACCGGGGTTGGCGGCCTTGAGGTCCGGAGCCCCGGCGCCCGTGGCGCGCAGGATCTGGCCCTCCCAGTTGATGCCCGGGGCCCCCGAGCCGCGCACGGGTTCAGCGGCGGGGGTCGCGGGTGCGGCGACCTTCGCTTCCTTGCCCTGGCCCAGCGCCGTCAGCGGCACGACCAGCAACAATCCCCACAGCGAACGCCTCACGGAGCACTCCTCCCGTTGTCGCCGCCGCGAAAAGTCGGCGAGCGCACAGGGAACCTCTCCGGTCATTCAAGGGGGTCACTTCGCGCGAAGTCAAGGCGACCCGGGCAGAGGCGGATCCGCCAGCTTCGTGTACCGCGAACCGCCGGTGGCACCGCGCAATCGCGGTGGCGCACGCGGAGGGTAATGCCTTGCGTCAGTTGCCGTTGCTGTGACGGTCGACGTAGGCGTCGATCATCTTGCGGTGCCGCTCGGTGAGCAGCGTGAAGCGCACGCCGGACTGCTCCTTGCGGCCCAGTTCCTTCCACTCGCGTACGACTTCACCCTCGGCGTAGATGATCTCCTCGGAGCCGGGGAGCTGGAACTGGAGGCCCACGCGGCGCGCGTCGTGCTGGGGCTCGATGAGGCGCGAGAGGCTGACGCCCTCCTGGCTGATGTCCGCGGCCCGGGTCATGTACGGCACGCCGCCCATGTACTTGTTGAGGTAGATGTCCAGGGGCGCCCGATTGGCCTTCCGCTTCTCGCTCATTGGCTCATGACCTCCAGCAGGTGCAACAGGCTGCTGCGGGGGTGCAGCGACCTGAAGGCACAGTACGTTCAGACGTCATGCGCGCAAGAAAACGGCGGCCCTCCAGCGCGCCAGGCGAGCCTGCGTGCGCCGTGGTTTTCCGCTCGCTGGATTCTTCGCGTTGGCCTGTGCGCGCGGATGACCGACCGGCGGCGCATGAGCGGCCCTATAGTCCCCTCCGTTCTCGTGAAAGGCGGAAGCATGCGTATGCAGTGGAAGGCGGCCCTGGTCCTGATGCTCGGTGCTCCGGGCCTTGCCCTGGCCCAGGCCCCGACGAAGACCTCCAAGCCGGCCGCCGCGCCCGAGGCCGCCGCGAAGGCGGCGCCGCTGGAGCTCCAGACGGATGATCAGAAGACCGTCTACGCGCTGGGCGTCTCGCTGGGCCAGAGCGTGACGGCGCTCGCCCTCAGCCCCGAGGAGCTGCAGCTGCTCCAGCGCGGCCTCCAGGACGCGGTCCATGGCACCGCGCCCGCCGTGGATCCGAAGGAGTACGGCCCGAAGATCCAGGCGCTCGCGAAGGCGCGACTGGCCCAGGTCAACGCCGCCACGCTGGAGCGCGCGGCCAAGGAGCCCGGGGCCACGAAGCTGCCCTCCGGCGTCATCTACCGCGAGCTCAAGGCCGGCACCGGCAAGTCGCCCCGCGCCATCGACACCGTGAAGGTGCACTACCAGGGCGTCCTGGTGGACGGCACGGAGTTCGACAGCTCCTACAAGCGCGGCATGGCGGTGGAGTTCCCGCTCAACGGCGTCATCCCCTGCTGGACCCAGGGCGTGCAGAAGATGAAGGTCGGCGGCAAGGCGAAGCTCACCTGCCCCGGGAACACCGCGTACGGTGAGCGCCCGCCCTCGGGCTCGCGCATCCCGCCCAACGCCGTGCTCACCTTCGACGTGGAGCTGGTGGAGATCCCCGGCAACACCGCCGCCACGCCGTAGTCCACCCACGACGGGGACCCGCGCGTGGCGGGTCCCCGCGAAGGTTCTACCCCTGGGACACCTTCACGGACCGGCCGCCAAAGGGCGGGTCGGCCGTGATGGCCTGGGCCAGGCGGTCCGAGAACGCGCGTCCCTCCCGCTGGAAGGACTCGGTCTCCTCCGCGTTCAGGCGCACGCGCACCTCGAACTGCATGATGCCGCCCACCACGACCTCGATGGACAGCGCCCCGTCCTGCTCGCGCAGCACGCGGTACAGGAGCGGGCTCAGGAGGAGCACCTCCTCGTCGCTCACGGGATCTCCGCCACCTGCGTGTCCGCCACCGGGGCGTTGATGACCATCACCTCCGGCGCGCCGCCGGACGTGTAGCCGCCGAACTTGAAGCAGTCCGTGTCCTCCGGCGTCTGGCACTTCCACACGCCGGGGTCCGCGTCCACCGGCAGGCGCGTGCAGATCTTCTGCGCGCCCAGGTCCAGCGTCATCATCCGCAGCGGGCCCTCGAAGTTCTTCGCCGGCAGGCCCAGCGCCTGGCCCAGCACCGCCGGGTCGTGCTTGCCGTCCGCCGTCTTCGACTTCTCCACCGCGCCGTGGATGGCCGCCGACGGCGCCGCGAACAGGTAGCAGGCCGTGTCGTTGCAGCGGCCGAAGTTCTTCGCGCCCGTCTGCACCACGAACTTCTGGTACGCGCTGTCCGTCATCAGCCAGGACACCCTGCGGTCCGGGAAGTTCTTCGCGATGTGCTGATCAATCCCGTAGGGGCTGGCCATCGCGTCCGCCTCCTTGGAGATGGCCTTCTGCGTGTCGTCGCAGTGCTCCACCAGCGACGCCGGCGTCGGCTCCGTCGTGTCCGGGGTCTTCGTGCCGCCCTTCGTCGTCGCACAGCCCACGAGGGTCGACAGGGAGCCCAGCACCAGCGCACGAGAGATGAAATTCAAGGCAAATCCTCCAGATGAGTTAAATGAGGAATGCCCGACTATCACAGTGCGGCTTCGGTGGCGCGCAACAAAGCATCCGCGCTGACGGGGGCCCCGGTGGCGTGGCGCATCCATTCGTCCGGGGTGACGGAGCCGAAGGTGGCCATGCGCTCGAACTCCGCGCCCAGCGGGCCGTGCTGCTTCAGGTGCTCTTCAATCTGGAAGGCGATGAGGTGCCCGAGCGGGTAGTCCGGCAGGTACAGCGGGTAGCTGATCATGTGGCTGTAGATGCCCAGCACGGCGCTGTCCTTCTTCCCCAGCACGGGCGCGTAGTAGCGGTTCCACACGTCGCGCGACAGGTCCGCCACCGCGTCGCGCAGCTGGGCGGGCGTGGCGTCCGGGTGTTCGTACATCCAGTGCCACGTGGCCATGTCCACCAGCGCCACGCCGGCGATCTCCCAGGACTGCCAGAAGTCGTTGAGCACGCGCTCGCTGGTCGCGTCCGGCTGGCCCAGGCCCAGCAGCTCCAGGTCGCGTGCCTGGAAGACGAAGGCCAGCGCCTCCGTGAAGGCGTTGTTGGGGACGCCGGACAACAGCGTGTGGTCCACCTGGTACAGGCTGAAGACCTGCTCCACGTTGTGCCCCAGCTCGTGCACCGCGATGTTGTAGCCCTTGTAGTCCATGCCCCCCTTCTCCACGCGCGTGCGCAGGCGGGGGAAGTCGCCCCGGCGCAGCGCCTGCTGGGCATGGCCGGCGCCCCGGGACGCGTCCACGCGGATGTACGAGGCGAGCACGTCCGCCTTCTCCCGCGTGAAGCCCAGGCTCTGGAGGATGCGCGGGATGTCGCGCGCGAAGGCGTCCGCCGTGGGGTAGCGCTTGCGCGTCAGCGCGTCCAGCTGCGCCTCCGGCACCTTCGCGCCCGGACGGAAGCCCGGGTACCACAGGTCCTGAGGCTCCAGCGGGCGGCCCAGGCGCGTCTCAATCAGCTTCGCCACGCGCGGCACCAGCGGGGACTCCAGCAGCTGCGTGAGCAGCGCGCGCACGCGCTCCTCCGGCAGGCCGCGGTCCAGCTCGAAGGCGCGGGCGATGCGCGTGGGCGCCACCGGCGAATACGGGTCCACCTTGCGCGACGCATTGAACGTGGCGAGCAGCCTCGCGTAGCGCGTGTCCGGCTCCGGCGCGGCGTCCGCCTTGGCAGGCCGCTGGGGCGCGTTCGCCTCCACCGTCTCCGGCGGCGCCACGGTGACCTTGTTGGTGAAGGGGTCCCAGTCCACGCGCGGGTTGTCGATGACGGCGGCGGGAATGGTCTGCGTGACGATGCGCTCCATCACCTGGACGATGGCGCGCTGCTTCGCCAGCCCCCGCGGATCCGTGTAGTCCGCCTTGAGTTCGTCGCGCAGGTTCCAGTGGCTGATGAGGCGCAGGCCCTGGGGGAAGAGCCGCTGGCCCTTCGCGTCCACCAGGTGGTGCATCCAGACGTTGTACTCGGCGATGTAGAGGTTCGCGTCCGCGATGGCCTGCGACACCTTCTGCTCCACCGCCGCGGGCACGCGCCGGTTGAACCGTGACGCGAGCTTCGCCTCCGCCCACTGGCGCCGCGTCCAGTTCGGGCCCTCCTTCACGCGCTCGGCCAGGGTGGTGAGCGGGAAGTTGAGCAGCACGACGAAGCCCGGCTTCGCGTTGAACAGGTCCGAGGTGACGTTGGCGGAAGGGTCATACGCCGCGAGCAGCGGCTCCACCGGCAAGAGCGGCCCCAGGTCCAGGTCCGTGAACCACTGGAGCTCGCGGCCCAGCTCGTTCATGTGGCCGTCGAACTGTTCGAACAGCCCTTCGAAGCGCGTGAACGTCGCGTCCAGCCGCGGGCCCGTGGGAAGGAACTGCTCGCGCGCGAAGGCCGCCAGGTCCCCGTCCTCCGGGCGCCACAGCGCGGCCACCTGCTCCACGCCGCGCTCGATGCGGGCGCGCTGCGCCTCGCCGTGCTGCTCCACCAGCTCCTGCTTGAGCGCGGCAAGTGACGCTTTCGTCACGGGCGCGGACGGCGCGGGCGCGGTGGTGGAGGCC
>NZ_RAWL01000700.1:0-2429 GCF_003668885.1 Corallococcus sp. AB049A
GAAGAACGCTTGCCGCGGGACGCGGGAGGGTAGACTCCGCGCCTTCGATGCGCCTTCGCTCCCTTGCCCTCGCCCCGTTGCTGTCCTCCCTCCTCATCGCCGGCGCGTGCCGCGACGAACAGGCGGGCCCCGCCCACCGCGCGCCCAGGCTGCCCGCGCCCACGACGTTGCGGACGCTCGACGCGGCCCCGGAGGGGCTCACCTTCCGCAGCGGCGCCACCTTCGCGGGGGGCTCCATCGTCTACCTGGGCGCGCGCGTGACGCCGGAGCGCACCACCCCGGGGCAGCCGGTGCGCATCGCGCACTACTTCCAGGCCGTGCGCCCGCCGCCGCAGGGCTTCCACTTCTTCGTGCACGTGGTGGATCCGGAGAGCGGCCAGATGCTGGCCAACGCGGATCACGAGTTCCAGGACGGCGCCGCGCCGCTGGAGACCTGGCCCGTGGGCAAGGTGCTGGAGGACGTGCACACCGTGGCCATGCCGTCCACGCCCGCGCGGCTGGTGCTGGGCTTCTGGAAGGGCGACGACCGGCTCGCGGTGGATGATCCGCGCCAGCACCAGGGCGACAACCGCGTGCGCGGACCGCTCCTGGGCGGCGAGCCCCCCGCGCTGCCGGAGTACACCGTCACGCGCGTGAAGAAGGCCCCGGTCATCGACGGCGCGCTGGATGACGAGGCCTGGAAGGGCGCGAAGGCGGTGACGCTCGTGGGCAGCTTCGACGGACGGCCCGCGCGGCTGCGCACCCAGGCGCGGCTCGTCCATGACGACGCGAACCTGTACGTGGCCTTCGACGTGGAGGACCCGGACATCTGGGGCACGATGCGCAACCGCGACGACTCCATCTACGAGCAGGAGGTCGTGGAGGTGTTCCTCGACGCCAACGCGGACGGGCGCACGTACAACGAGCTGCAGGTGTCCCCGCACAACGTCATCTTCGACGCGTACTTCCCCGCGCGGCGCCAGGGCATGGACCTGTCCTGGGACTCAGGCATGAGGACGGCCGTGAAGGTGCGCGGCACGCTGGACGACGCGTCCGACCGCGACGAGGGCTGGACCGTGGAGATGGCCATCCCGTTCAACCGGCTCGCGGAGGTGCCGCACGTCCCGCCCCAGCCGGGCGAGCGCTGGCGCTTCAACCTCTACCGGTTGGAGCACCACGACCGCCGTCAGGTGGAGGGACAGGCGTTCTCGCCCCTCTTCATCGGGGACTTCCACGCCCTGCCGCGCTTCGGCTGGCTCGTCTTCCAGTAGGCCGGTGCCGTCAGGCGTGGGGCGTGATGTCCCACGGCGCGTCCGCGACGGAGCGCTCCGCCGGGTCGCCCAGGAAGCGCACGAAGCCCCGGGACTCCAGCGTGTCGACGAGCTCTTCGGCCTCCAGTTCGGAGAACCGGTTGTCCCTCATGTCGAGCAGCAGGTCGCGCATGAGCGACTTGCCGCGCAGGTAGCCCACGGGCTCGCCAGGGCCCAGGCGGGCCTTGAGTTGGGCGGTGAGCTGCCGGAGATCCAGGTCGTCGGAGATCATCACCGCTCAAGCTGGGCCTGACCTTCACTCCCGGCAATGGGCACCGGCGCGGGATCCGCGCGCGGCAGGAAGGAGACCAGCCGGACGTCCTCGCCGTCGCTCTCCAGGGTGATGGCTCCCTCCTGGTCGGTGCGCCAGCACTCGGTGCCCAGGGCGCGGTAGCGCGCCTCCACCTCCGGATGCGGGAAGCCGAAGCGGTTGCGGCGGCCCACGCAGAACACCGCGTGACGTGGCCGGGTGCGCTCCAGGAGCGGCGCGGTGGACGACGTGCGCGAGCCATGGTGCGGCACCTTCAGCACCGTCGCGGGCCCCAGCGCCTCCTCGAGCGCGGCCTCGCCCTCCGCCTCGACGTCGCCCGCCAGCAGCACGGTGACGGTGCCATGGCGCACGCGAAGCACCACGCTCTTGTCGTTGGCGCCCTCCATCAGCTCGCGGTCCACGGGAGGCCCCAGGACCTCCAGCGTCGCCTCGCCCAGCGTGAACGAGGGATGGCCCACCTGCACCTCCTCCACCGTCGCGCCCTTCGCGGCGGAGATGATGCGCCGGGACAGCGGACCGTCCGCGCTCCCCGCGGACAGCCACAGGCGTTCGGTGGGCACCTGGGCCAGGGTGGACATGAGCCCGAGTGCATGATCCGGATGCGGATGCGAGAGCACCGCGAGGTCCAACCGCGACACTCCCTCCGACTTGAGGAACCGCAGGACGAACCGCTCCCCGGTGTCCGCGCCCTCCGGAACGCCGCCCGCGTCCACCAGCGCATGGTGTCCCTGGGAGCGCAGCACCACCGCGTCCCCCTGGCCCACGGAGAGGAAGGTGATCCGCAGCGCGGGCTCCGGGGTGAGCACGGGCAGCAGCACGGCGCCCATCACCGCCCCCGGGACGAGCACGCCCAGCCAGCGCCACCGTCC
>NZ_RAWL01000701.1:0-2424 GCF_003668885.1 Corallococcus sp. AB049A
TCGTGACTTCATGAATTTTTTTTTTTAAAATCAAAAGCCGGCATACGAGTGAGCCTCCGGTCTCGTGGGCTCGAAGATGTGTATAGGAGACAGGGTGGGGGAGGGGCGCTCCGGGAGAACGGCGACGTCCGGGGCGCCAGAACAGGAGGGAAGCCAGGAGCGTCAGTGCCAGCTTCGCCCACGTTTCAAGCCACTTGTGCCACGCCATCGGCGGCGGACCCTACCAGAATTGGAACGGACACAAGACGCTGGCTTGACCTTGGGACGGAAAGCCCCTAGCACCCGCCCCAATGCTCAAGAGCATGACCGGATTTGGTTCGGGCCGCGCCCGAGTGGGAGACGAAGAGGTCTCCGTCGAAGCACGCTCGCTCAACCACAAGTTCTGTGAAGTGAAGGTCCGGCTGCCGCGCGAGCTGTCCGCGCTCGAGCCCGCGCTCGTGAAGCAGGTGAAGGACCGCCTCGCGCGAGGCTCGGTGGAGATCCTGGTGCGCCGGCAGGCCGCCACCGTCTCCGGCAACGTCCCCACGGTGGATGTCGCCCTGGCCCGCGAATACGCGCGCGCCTTCAAGGAAGTCGCCGAGGCCCTGGGCCAGCCGGCGGAGATCGCCTGGTCGCAGGTCTCCAACCAGCCGGGCGTCATCCGCCTGGAGGAGAAGGGCGTTGACGTGGAGTCCGCCACCCAGGCCACGCAGACCGCGCTGCAGCAGGCGCTCGCGGCCCTGGAGACGATGCGGAACACCGAGGGCGAATCCATCCACGCGGACCTGGACGCCCGGATGAAGCTCATCGAAGGCTGGAGCCAGGAGGTCGCCCGCCTCGCGCCCCGCGCGGTCAGTGACTACCAGCAGCGGCTCACCGACCGTGTCGCGGAGCTCGCGCGCGGCGTCGCGGTGGATCCGCAGCGCCTGGCGCAGGAAGTGGCCCTGTTCGCCGAGCGCACGGACATCGCGGAAGAGGTGACCCGGCTCGCGACCCACCTGGAGCAGTTCCGGCTCCTGATGGCGAGCCCCGAGCCGGTGGGCCGGCGCATGGATTTCCTCGTGCAGGAGATGCACCGCGAGGTGAACACGACCGGCTCCAAGAGCCAGCACGCGGAGATCTCCGCGCGCGTGGTCTCGATGAAGGCCGAGGTCGAGCGCATCCGCGAACAGGTGCAGAACGTCGAATGAACGAACCCACTGGACTCCAGCCTGGCCTGCTCCTCGTCCTCTCCGCCCCGTCCGGAGCGGGAAAGACCACCCTCGCGCACCGTCTGCTGAAGGAGATGCCGGACGGCATCTTCTCCACCAGCGTCACCACCCGGCGCCCCCGCGGGAAGGAGCAGGAGGGTGTGGACTACCACTTCGTGGGAGTCGCCACCTTCCAGGAGAAGATCGAGAAGGGCGAGTTCGTGGAGTGGGCCGAGGTGCACGGCCACTTCTACGGCAGCCCTCAGTCCGTGGTGGACGAAGCCCGCACGCGCCGTGGAACCGCCATCTTCGACATCGACGTCCAGGGTGGGCAGGCCATCAAGCGCAAGCACCCCGACGCGGTCCTCATCTTCGTCCTGCCCCCCTCCATGGATGAGCTGGAGCGGCGGCTGCGGGATCGCCAGACGGACTCGGATGAGACCATCCGCCGCCGGATGCTGGCTGCCCGCTCGGAGATCGAGCGGGGGATCGCCTCCTACGACTACGTCATCGTGAACGACGACTTCGAGCGCGCCTACCAGGAGCTGCGCTCGGTGGTGGTCGCGGAGAAGTGCCGGCGGGGGAGGGTGGACCTCTCGAAACTCCGGTTCGGGAGCTGAAATCCCCGGGGAATGGGTGGAACCGCCCTACGGGTTCCCCCTTCACCACGTCGCATCGCGCCGGCGGCCTGCATCAAATTTCTTGCGCCGCCGGATCGCTTGATGGATAAGCCGCCCACCTCGCGGCGACACGCAGGCGTCACCCCGGTGACACCAGCGCGATGCGGTGGCGGTGACGAGAAGTTGACATTCTCCGATCCGGTTCTTAGATGTTCGCCGCAGACGGTCAGCGGGCGTTGAAGGTGTTGGAGTGGGTTGCCGCCTCATGGGAGGCGGAGCGGATCGGGAAGCAGGAGTAGGGCAGTTGACACAGGATGCGGCGGTGGTAGAAGCCGCGCCCCTCGCTTCGAAGCCCGCGCACTGGCGCGGAAGGCACTTCGGAGGGAGAGCAGCACCGACAAGGAAATAGGGCGGTCAACGAGCGGGTTGACAGCGAACGCGGCGAAGAGATAGAAGCCGCGCCCCACCGAAGAAGCGGCGGTCCGGAAGACAACACGACGGACGCAAAGCGGTGAGGAAAGCTGACAGCGAGCGGTTGACAAGGAAGACGGCGCTGAAGTAGAAGCCGCCTCCCTCGAAACGAAGCGGCGGAAGTCACTGGACGGCGCCGACGAGATTCGAGACAGCCCGCAGGA
>NZ_RAWL01000702.1:0-2418 GCF_003668885.1 Corallococcus sp. AB049A
GTGCTCGCGCCGCTGCCTCCGCGCCGGCGCTTCCTGCCCGCGGGGCCGTGGGGCGAGTGGCTTGCGTCCATCCTCGCCGCCTCGGGCCTGCCGGGGACCGTGGAGCTGACGCCGCTGGAGCGCCGCCCTCGCGCCGGGGGCCTCGTGTCGCGCCCGCTCGACTGGAACGAGTCGCTGCGGCTCGAACGGCGGGAGCTGGTGGGGACCGCCGGGGAAGGGCAGGGGACCACGGCGCTGCCGTCCTCGCGGGCGCGCGTGGACCTGGTCCACCTGTCCATGGGCGAGCCCCAGCGGGTGGCCGAGGCCACGCCCGTGCTCCTCGCGGCGGGCTACCTGCCGACGGGCCTCCGCCCGCGTTTGGACGCGCCTGACGACATCGTCTTCCAGCACCTGCCGGCGCCGGAGCGGGCGCGCGAGGCGGTGGGGCGGGCGCGGCTGGACGGCGAGGCGGCCCGGGCCCTGTGGAAGGGATGGGTGGAGCGATGCGCGCGAACTTCGTAGACACGCTCCTTGCGCGGCTGGACGGCGAGGTGGCCACCATCTGGGCCACGGTGCTGCTGCGCATCGACGCGCGGCCCGACGTGGCGCGGCTGCGCGGGGCCTTGCGCGCCCTGGTGCGAGAGAGCGAGCGCCTCAACGTGGCCTGGGACGACGCGCGCGGTGCGTGGGTGCCCGCGCCGCGCACGGACGAGGCGGTGGACGCGGTCCTGCTGGAATGCGCCGAGCCGCTGGACGAGCCCGAGGCGGTGACGCGCGTCATCAACACCCGGGTGGACCTTACGAGGGACGTGCCGCTGCGGCTGCACCTCCACCCCCTGGCCGATGGCGCGCCGGGCCCGTGGCTGCTCGCCATCCAGCTCCACCATGCGATCGGGGACGCCAAGGCGCTCGCCCACCTGCTGGAGCGACTGTGGCTGCACTGCGCGGGGCGCGCGTCACAGTCGCCCCCGCTGGGCCCTTCGACGCTGACGGATGGCAAGGTGCTGCTCGCGGCGCTGCGCGGGCCGGGCAGGGTGCTGGGCCTCGCGAGCCCCCGCCGCCGGCTCCTCGCGCAGCGGGGCCTGGGCCTGCGCCGCAGTGGAGACACCGCGGGGCGCTCGTTGATGGCGACGGCGCGCCTGACACTCCCGGCGGGCCGCACGGACGTCCAGGCCTCGGAGGTCTTCTTCGCCGCGCTGCTGGCGGGCGTCGCGCTGCGCGAGCCCACGAAGGACGGGCTCATCCGCCTGCGGGTGCCGGTGGACCTGCGGCGCATGCTGGGGCTGGGGCGGATGCTGGGCAACGGCTGCTCGACGGTGCCGCTGGAGCTTCCCCTTCGGGAGGTCCGCGCCCGGCTGGAGGACGCGCCCGCCCTGGCGGCGCTGGTGCGCGAGGCGCTGCGGCGCGTGCTCGACGAGGGCGTGCACTGGACGACGGCGCTGGAGTGCATGGCGGTGGCGCGGCTCGCCCCGGGGCCCGTGCTGCGGCGCAACGCGCGCCCCGGGCTGGTGGCCGAGCCCCGCACCAACACGCTGGTGGCGACCTACCTGGGCCGGCTCGACAAGCACTTCGTGGACGCGCCCTTCCGCATCCACTCCATGCGCAGCCACACGGCCACCTGGGGCGCGACGGGCCTGGGCTTTGGCGACACGCTCCACATCAACACCGCGACGTTCGAGGGGCTGTGGACCCGGGGCGAGCTGCGCGACTTCACCGAGCAGCTCGCGGGCTGGGCGTCCTCGGGCTTCGGGCTTGCGGCGGAAGTGGTGGGACCATGAAGTTGCTTGCCGACGCGCCCGCGCTCTACCTGGGCTTCATCTCGCTGCACCTGCTCTTGGGGCACCTGGGCACAAGCCTCGTCTACCGCCTGCGCTTCGGCCGCAGCCCGCTGGCCTACCGGAGCACCGGGGCCGACTCCGCCCACACGCGCCTCACGCGGCGCATCAGCGGCGTCTCGCTGGTGTGGGCGGGCTCGGTGGTGGCGGCGGCGCTCTGGCCGCGCTGGTCCCAGCTGCCCTGGGGCCGGCCCCTGCTGGCCCTTCCTCCGGAGATAGGCTGGGCGCTGAGCGTGCTCGGGCTTCTGGGCATGCTGGCGGCGCAGTACGGCATGGGCGCGACGTTCCGCATCGGCGTGGACGCGGGAGAGTCCCTGCCCCTGCTGCACGAGAGAGGACTCCACCGCTACTCGCGCAACCCCATCTACGTCTTCTCGTACCTGTACCTCGTGGGCGCCTCGCTCTGGGCTCCGTCGCTGGTGACGCTCGGGGCATGCGCGGTGCTGGGGGTGCTGTTCCACGGGCTGGTGCTCCAGGAGGAGCGCTACCTCTCCGACCGCCTCGGCGAGGCCTACGCGCGCTACCGCCAGCGCGTCCCCCGTTACCTCTGAGGCTCCATGCAGCTCGCCCCCGTCCTGGCTTCACCCGCTGCCCCCTCCCGCGA
>NZ_RAWL01000703.1:0-2396 GCF_003668885.1 Corallococcus sp. AB049A
GGACTGTGGACGTTCCAGACGTCGGCGGGGCCGGAGCGGTGGCTGCCGGGCCGGGTGCGGGGCAAGGACCGGATGCAGGCGTTCCTCCTGGACGTGCTGGGCTTTGGCGCGGTCATCCAGGCGTATGACGTGACGGCGGACACGCGCAGCGACTCGCTGCCCGGGCACCCGGACTTCGCGAAGAACTTCGACCTGTTCCTGCACCACTACGCGGGCGCGCTGCTCAAGCGCGTCGCGCCGGAGGCGGCCTTCGCCCGCGCGCTGGGGCAGGTGGTGATGCTCAACGGCCAGAGCTGGGCCGGGCTGGGCTTCACGCTGACGGACGCCGGCCAGCGGCTGGTGGACGCGTGGCTGGAGGAGCAGGGCGTGGTGCTCAGCCCTCCCGCCTGAGCCGATGCCCGCCTGGGCCCGGTCGTCCGCCTGCCTTCGGAGGGGGCTCCTGGAGACCCTGGGCGGATGGCGGGACTCCGGATATGGGTAGGGCGATGACTGCCCTGTCCTACCCCATGCCGCTGTGTGTCGCGCCGATGATGGACTGGACGGACCGGCACTGCCGGTACTTCTTCCGGCTCATCTCCCGCCACACGCTGCTCTACACGGAGATGGTGACCACGGGCGCCGTGCTGCACGGCAAGCGCGAACGCCTGCTGGACTTCAGTCCCGCCGAGCACCCGGTGGCCCTCCAGCTGGGCGGCTCCGAGCCCTCGGACCTGGCCGCCTCCGCGCGCATTGGCGAGGAGTGGGGCTACGACGAGATCAACCTCAACGTGGGCTGCCCCAGCGACCGCGTGCAGTCCGGCCGCTTCGGCGCGTGCCTGATGGCGGAGCCGGACCTCGTCGCCCGCGGCGTCGCCGCCATGCGTGAAGCCGTGCGCATCCCCGTGACGGTGAAGTCGCGCATCGCCATCGACGACCTGGAGGAGTGGCCCACGCTGGAGGACTTCGTGCGGCGCGTGTCCGCGGCGGGCTGCACGCGCTTCATCGTGCACGCGCGCAAGGCGTGGCTGCAGGGCCTGTCCCCCAAGGAGAACCGGGACGTGCCGCCCCTGCGCTACGAGCTGGTGCACCGCCTCAAGGCCGAGTACCCGCACCTGGACATCAGCCTCAACGGCGGCATCAAGACGCTGGACGCGGCGGCGGAGCACCTGGGCCGCGTGGACGGCGTGATGATGGGCCGCGCGCCCTACGAGTCCCCGTACCTGCTGGCGGACGCGGACCGGCGCTTCTTCGGGAGCACGCAGGCGCCCCTCACGCGGCACGAGGTGGTGGACGCGATGCTGCCCTACATCGAAGCGCGCATGAGCGAGGGCGCGCCGCTGGGCGCCATCACCCGGCACATGCTGGGGCTCTTCCAGGGCCTGCCCGGCGCGCGCGCCTGGCGCCGGCACCTGAGCGAGAACGCCCACAAGGAAGGCGCCAGCCCGGAGGTCGTGCGCGCCGCCGCCGCGAAGGTGCCGCGCGACGCCGGCCTCCAGCAGGCCGTGGCCTGAGCTAGCGCTTGGGCACGGTGGTGCAGCACCCGGAGCGCGCGCAGCGCACCCAGCCCTGGTTCTGGCAGAGCTGATCATTCGTGCACGCGGGCCCCTGGCCCGGCTGACCACACGAGGCGGACGGTCCGCCTCCGCCCCCGCCGCCGTCGAAGGGCTTCGCGGCCTGGATGTTCACCGTGGGGCAGCGGGGCTGTGAGCCATTGCCCACGCAGTTGTTGCTGCTGCTGCCCGTCACGTTCTGCGGACAGACCATGCGCCCCGCGGGGTGCCCCTGGTCGTCCACCGCGAAGCAGGCGCCCACCTCCAGCAGGTTGCACTTCGGGTCGCAGCTGAGGACCACGCTGTCGGCCTGGCCGAAGGACGCGCGCAGCTCCTCCAGCGCCACGCTGCCGCCCACGTTGTCGCCCAGCGCGGGCGGTGTCCCCTGGTCGCCGGGCAATGACAGCATCGCGTCGATGGTGGCCTGGAAGTAGCTGCGCGCGTCCATCCCCGTGCAGCTGCCGTGCTTGGGCCACTCGTGGTTCGCGAGGAAGTAGTTGTCCGTGACGAAGCCCGGGCCGTAGGTGCCCATGGCCTGCGGAATCGTGGCGGGGTCCGGGAAGCAGCGCGAAGGGGCGTTGCTGCCCTGGCACTCGCAGAGCCCGCCGCAGTACGCCGGATAGGTGCACTTGTTCTCGCTCGCCTCCGCGTCGTTGAACTGCGGCCACAGCCCGTGGAGCGTGAGGTGCGTCGCGCCGAAGGTGCCCTCCAGGTGTTCGCACTCCTCCTTGTCCGGGTGGGTCCGGCAGAAGGTGGGCGCCCACGTCATCGCGAGCAGGTAGGCCCCAAAGCGTGGCGTGGCGCACACGCCGCCCTCCTTCGCGGCGGCGTCCGCCTTGAAGCAGTTACAGGCGGTGGCCTGGGGCC
>NZ_RAWL01000704.1:0-2369 GCF_003668885.1 Corallococcus sp. AB049A
GGCCTTCGATGCTTCGAACACCGTGCGCTACTCCGGTCAGGCGACCGACGTCGCGATCCAGGCCAACCAGACGACGGCCGTCACGCTGCTGCTGCAGGAGGTGAATGCACCCGCGCCCTTTAACAACTCGGCGCCTCGCATCCTCTCCCTGGTGGCCAGCCCCGGCACCGTGGCTCCGGGAGGGCAGGTCGCGCTGCAGGCCACCGCGGACGACCTCAACTCGGGTGACTTGCTCACGTATGCGTGGACGGCGCCCTCCGGCAGCTTCAGCGCGCCCTCCAGCCTTGTCACCGCGTGGACGGCGCCGGCTTCGGCCGGGCAGGTGGCACTGACGCTGACGGTGACGGACTCCAAGGGCGCCAGTGCCGCGCTGAGCGTCACCATCACGGTGAGCACTGGGAACGGTAGCGCCGCCGTCAACGTGTCCTTCAACACCTGGCCGTGGGTCGCGGGGATGACCGCGGCGCCTTCGTCCGTCACCGTCGGCCAGTCCACCCAGGTGATGGCCTCCGCGAGCGACAGCGACAACGACCCGCTCAGCTACCAGTGGACGGCCTCGTGCGCGGGCTCATGGGCGAATGTCACCTCCGCGAGCGCCAGCTTCACCCCTTCGGCACAACCCGCTGGCGGCATCTGCACGCTCAGCGTGCTGGTGCAGGACGGCCGAGGAGGCAAGGGCACCGGCAGCCTTGGCGTCTACGTGTCGGCCTCGCCCACCACGGCCCAGTTCCCACCGGAGGTGGTGGAAACGTTCCACTCGATCGCCACCGTGCCGGCGCAGGGGGACACCGTCGTCTTCCGGGCCAGGGCGCGAGACCCACAGGGCAGCGCGCTCTCCTTCACCTGGACGGCGAACGCGGCCGGGCTGGGCACGGCCAGCGACGGCACGACGACCAGCGAGGTGCTCTGGACGGCGGGCGCCTGCCTGACCTCGGGCACGTCACTCAAGGTGACGGTGACCGTCCGCAACGCGCTGGGATTGTCCGCCAGCGCCTCCATGGTTTTGGAGGGCGGCACGCCGTGCACTCCTTCTCCGAAGCGCGTGGCCTGGATCGCCGCGGGGGGCGCGCACAGCCTGGTCGTGAGGCAGAACGGCACCGCGGCCGCGTGGGGCCACAACGGCTACGGGCAGCTCGGGGACGGGACGAACGTGGACCGGCTCCTGCCCGTGCCGGTCCAGGCAGAAGAGCTCACGGGGGCCACGGCCCTGTCCGCGACCGCCTACCACACGCTGGCGCTCAAGCAGGACGGCACCGTGTGGGGCTGGGGGTACAACGACTCCGGCCAACTGGGGGACACCGTGGACGTGGTCCGCGTGACGCCGGCGCTGCTGCCCAATGTCACGGGCGTCACGGCCCTGGCCTCGGGGACCTACCACTCGCTCGTGCTCAAGCAGGACGGCACCGTGTGGGCCTGGGGCCTCAACAACCTGGGCCAGCTGGGAGATGGGACGACCGTCAACCGCACGGAGCCGATGCCTGTCACGGATCTCACCGGTGTCACGGCACTGGCCGCGAGCACGTACCACTCGCTCGCCTTGAGGCAGGACGGCAGCGTGTGGACCTGGGGCTACAACAGCTCCGGGCAGTTGGGAGATGGGACGACCGAGCGCCGCTTCACGCCCGTGCGGGTGCAGGGGCTGACGGGCGTGTCCACCATCGCCGCGGGGCTCGTCCATTCACTCGCGCTCAAGCAGGACGGCACCGTGTGGGCCTGGGGAAGGAACACCGATGGTCAGCTTGGAGATGGGGTGGGCGTGAACAGCCCCGTGCCGGTGCAAGTGCTGGGGCTGACGGGCGTGTCGGCGATCGCCGCAGGGTCCTATCACTCGCTGGCGCTGAAGTCGGACGGCACCGCGTGGACCTGGGGGCGTAACGGCACGGGGCAGCTCGGAGATGGGACGATCGTGGGCAGCCTCACACCGGTGAAGGTGCAGGGACTGACGGCGGTGACGGCCCTGGCCGGAGGCGACGCGCATTCACTGGCGTTGCTGCGCGACGGCACCGTGTGGGCCTGGGGCTTCAACGCCGAGGGCGAACTGGGCGATGGGACGACGGTCGACAGCTCCGTGCCCGTGCGAGTGCAGGGCCTCGAGAACTGAGCGGTAGGGGGATCGGAACATGCGAACAGAACGTCGAAGCGGGATGGCGGTGCTGGCCCTGGGCCTGGTCCTGGCATTGGCCGGGTGCGGTAGCTCACAGGCAGTGGTGGGTGCACCGGAAGGCAGCGCGCAGGTGGTGCTGACGGTGCCTCAAGCCCTCAGTGCCAGCGACGTGGTCCGCGTGGAGCTCACCGTGTCCGGCACGGGGATGACGACGCGCACGGATGCCCTGGTGAAGACGGGCGGGCAGTGGGGTGGGGTGCTGGGG